>JBLFXO010000259.1:0-5359 GCA_047609865.1 Arenicella sp. | reverse complement strand
TGGCGAAAGTGATAAACCCTATTCGTTTTCGGGCATCACATTAAACCCTCATCCCTGGTCAGATGAATTAATAAAAATAAAAAATGACATTGAGCTACTTTCAAATGTGGAATTCAACAGTGTGCTCTTAAATAGGTATAGAGATGGTAATGATTCAATTTCGTGGCATACAGATGCTGAAAAGGAGTTGGGAGAAAACCCTGTAATCGCTTCAGTAAACTTCGGGGCAGAAAGAACATTTCAGTTAAGACATAAAGAAACTAAAGAGCGCATTGACATTGTTTTGAAGCATGGGAGTCTTCTGATTATGCTCGGAGAACTGCAGCATTTTTGGCAGCATCAGGTTCCTAAAACTAAAAAAGTTAAAACTGAACGAATCAACCTAACATTTAGAGTAATAAAATAATTGGATTACAAGAGTAAAATAGCGTCTCTTCAATCCCCTTCATTTGATGAAATTAGGAGAATAGCACTTTCCGAAATTTCTCATTTCACAAAAAAGGAACATACTTACTATCATAACCAATTAAAGAGAGGGACAGCACTAATAGAGACCCATGAGCAACTCTGTGCCTATTTGCGCTCTTTTGGTAAAATGCATAAGGCCAAATTAATTGACAGCATTAAACAACTCCCACAGGATCTATTGAGTCAGCCATTTGAAATAGTTGATTGGGGCTGTGGTCAAGCAATGGGGACTGTTAATCTTTATGACTTCCTAAATGACCAAGGAAAAGGAAGTAACATAAGGAAAGTTACATTGATTGAACCCTCAATTGTAGCCTTAGAAAGAGCAAAAATTCACGTTTCTGCTTATGTTGATGAGCCCGACAATCTTGTCTGCTTGTCAGACTTCTTCGAAAATATTGAAACCAGCCAAATCATTTCGGATAGTGGATTTCCAGTCATACACATCTTTTCAAACATCTTGGATGTTGAAGAGATAGATTTAAAGCATTTATCCCGTTTAATTGACAGCAGTGTAAAAACTGAAAATTTCCTCCTTTGCGTTGGTCCTTTAAACCCAACCAACCAGAGAATAGATGCTTTCTTCAGTTACTTCGACCATAGACTAATAGAAAGTGTTTATCAATTCCAATCCAGTCATTTCGGTCCACGGAATAAATGGACCTATAAATCAAAAGTTTATAGGCTCAGAGTTAATGAACAAGGTCACTTAATTCCTATCGAGTATTATCCTCCAGTTCAATTCCATGCCGCTTACGAGCTCGATGCACTAAAGGCTGCACGAAAAAAACAAGGAATAATTTTCCCAGATTTACAATCTCATTTTGAAGTTGTAGCGCCATTTGATTTAGGTGCAAGTGTTTATGATGATGTACATCCTGTGCTTGCTGTTGCCCATAACCTAATCGTAAGGGGGCTACCAACTAAATCAACAGTATTCATAGAAAAAGCTTTTATGAAAGCCTTTGGCATGGTTAACAAGTCCATTAACTATGGAGAAGTCAGCTATACCTCAGATAGGGAAATCAACATCAGCAGACTTTATGAGTTTTACACTTCAAGTTTAGATAAAACAGCCACTATACCTGAGGACATAGTCACTGAGGCTCAAATCCTACTTACACCAATTGCAATTGCAAGATTCCAAAAGGTACTCGTTGAAGCAATTATAACAGGCCATTTAGACATTAAAAAATCCAATTGGAAAGTTTTAGTGCAAGAAGAAGATGTGCCTTTTGCGGCACTTGCAATTAAAGATTTTGAGCATCTATTTAATAATTTGGTTGCTTTAACCGAAGATTTTCAAGACTATGTACTTCCCGAAATAGACCTGCAAGTCATAGCCTCAAAACAATACCTAAAGTCTCCACTTCAGCCTGATAAAAACATTTACTTAGAATTACCTTCTCATCTAAATAATGAAAATTTTGACCTTGTAGTTACCCAATCTTTACTCAAAACAATCGGGAGTGCTCTAGATGAATTTAGCAAGTACAAGGCCCATAACAATTGTTATTTCAATATTCGAAATTGCAAACGAATAAGGTCTGAAAGAGTGATTTACACATCAAGCATCATCAAGTATAACAACTTGGTAGAGAAATCCACGCAAGGAGTTTTTAAGGAAATTGATTCAGCCAAAGAGCATTTGACATACTTCCTTCAACTCTTATTCAGAAAAGAAGCTTTTAGACCAGGTCAATTACCTATTCTCGATAGGGCCCTTCAAAATCTTCCTGTCATTGGTCTGTTGGCGACAGGAGGAGGTAAGTCATTGACCTATCAAATTGCTGCCCTAATGCAGCCAGGAATCACAATGGTCATTGACCCACTTAAGTCATTGATGAAGGACCAATATGATGGTTTGGTGAGTAGTGGTATAGATTATTGCGCTTTTATAAACTCTACACTAACATCATCAGAGAAAAAAGAAAAAGAGAACCAATTAGAATCATCGCAACTTTTATTCGTTTTCTTATCTCCAGAAAGACTTTCAATCGCCAGTTTTAGAGAGCGTCTCAAGAACATGCATGAGTACAACGTGTATTTTTCATATGGAGTTATTGATGAAGTGCATTGTGTTTCAGAATGGGGTCATGATTTCAGATTTTCTTACCTGCATTTAGGGCGAAACTTATATAATTATGTCAAATCGAAAGCGGGAGTTATATCTCTTTTTGGCCTGACTGCAACGGCCTCATTTGATGTGCTTGCGGATGTTGAAAGAGAGCTCTCTGGTAACGGAGCTTTTAACTTGGATGCAGACGTAATCGTGAGGCACGAGAATACCAATCGTCTTGAATTGCAATACAAGATTGAAAAAGTTCCAGTTGAATTCAGTGAGGACACATTCTATGATAGAAACAACCAAATGCCTTTGCACCTTCCAAAAGCATTAAATATTACCAACCATTGGCCGCAATTTGACTCTAAAGGTGAGTATCTAATAAGTTACATGTCAAAGATTCCAGGTTTTATCAATCAGCTTCAAACAACTGACAGCATTCAACATATCAAGGAGGCCTTCATTGAAAGACAAAATAATGATGAAGGAACCAACGCTGATTTGAAAATCCCAATGCCTGATCATTTCTATAAAAGTAATTCTGAGTACAAACAAGCAGGTATAGTTTTTTGTCCTCACGTTCGAAAAACAGGGTTATCAGTTCAAGTGAATACGAAAAAAATAAAGCAAGAACTTACCACGACAGTAGGGTCATTTTCGGGAGCAGATGACGACAATACTTCAATGAAAAATTTAGAAGATTTTCGTGACAACAAGTTGCCTCTAATGATAGCAACGAAGGCATTCGGAATGGGTATAGACAAACCGAATGTTCGATTCACAGTGAACATGAATTATTCAAGTTCCTTAGAAGCTTTCGTCCAGGAAGCAGGTAGAGCAGGTAGAGATCGAAAAGTTGCTATTGCAAGTATTCTGGTATCCGATTACAAGCTAGCGAAAGTGGACCGTGGTGCTCAGGTTCCATATCCAGCTGCAGTTATCAAGAATAAATGGTTTCATGCCAAAGACTTGGAGCAAATATTAAGAGAGTTTAATCTCAATATTCCAGAAGATAAAATTCTTTATGCATCTCCTGAGAAAGATGTCGTCAAACTGTATTGCCCGAAAGACAATAAAATGTTTGGTTTCAATAAATGCAGTACTGATTGTAACGCATTCGGCACATGTAGCCTGAGAAAGGTAGCTTCTGAAACGAAGGGTTGGAAATCTGAATTGGAATTACTTAAAGAGATAAGCGCCCAAAACTTGCAGATTTCTAAAAAAAACTTCCAGTATTTAAATGCAGATTATCAATCTGTGATGTACTTCTTTAACGAATCCTTCAAAGGAGACCTGGTAGAGAGAAAATACATGAATAAGTTATTGAATACTATTCAGGTTAGACTTTCAAAGGAGGAGTTCGGAGAGTTAGAGTCAGAATCAGGCTTCCTTAAACGATTATATAGTTCTGAAATCGGTGAACGACTGATAGTAAAGGTTCCTTATTGTGATGATGATTATACAGACTTGTCGAAAGCCATTTACAGAATGTGTTGTATTGAGTTAATTGAAGATTTCACTCAAGACTACGCTAAAAACGAGTTTAGAATTGTAACAGTTCGAAAAGATGTTGGAGGGTATTATAAAGGGCTCAGAGATTTCTTGCTGAGATATTATACAGAAGATAGAGCTGAAAATGAGCTTGAAAAGGTACGTAGTATACCCTTGAGAAATGAGGAGGATGCAGAGATAATAAAAGAAATCTATAGGTGCCTCAACTATCTAACTGAATTCGTTTATGATAAAATCTCTGAAAAGAGAAAGCGTGCAATTGATGATATGCGCAACTTCTGTATTGAAGGAATGAACGACCAGGAAGATTGGCTGGATTTAAATGAGAGTCTGAAGGACTTTATCTTCTTCTACTTCAACTCAAAATATGCGAAATCAGATTATGTAGCAGATAATGGAGAACCATTTTCTTTATTAGAGGATACTGAAGGAGGGAAGAAATCATCCGAATTAATATTAAATAAATTCTTGAGGGTCATTGATGATGAAGTGGTAGGAGTTGGAACCCCATTAGATAACGTTAAACACCTTTATGGTGCAGTAAGATTAATTAGCAGGTCTTTAACTGACACAAACCCGGCTTTAGCACTTTTGGAGGGATTCTGTTTGATATATCTTGGATTCAAAAACAATGAAAACCTGAAGACTCAATTTCAAACCAGGTATTCTGAGGGTATGATTGAAATGGCACAGCGAATGGATGACCAAAACTCTTTTTGGGTTCTTTTTGAAGATTATAATAAATTGCTTAAACCATATTTAAAAAGAGAAAAAATAAATGCGATAGTCGAGGAAACAACATTACTTGTTCATGGACGATTGCTCAATGACATAACAATCAAATATTTAGAAGATTATGAGTAGTACTTTAATTCAACAATCATTAATTGACATAGAGCAGAACTTAAAGAAATTGGAGTCAGCACGAAGTCAGGTCGGAACTATGGCAGATAAAAGTGAGCAGTTAATCACTTCAGTGGCATCTGTAATTAAAAGTATTGAAGCAATTAAAAACAGCTTCAGCACTGACGAAAACTACTTTAAAAACAGTGTCCATGAAAGCCTTGAAGAATTTAGCCAATCTTTAAGTAATGGCGCTGAAAGCGCCAACAAAAAGACCATTGACATATCGGAAAAATATAAGGTTGAAATCCAAGAAAGTACTAAGTTCTTCATGGATGAATTAAAATGTTGTACTGAAAATGCAAACGCTAATGCTGTTGAGATAAATACTACACTAAAAAAAGTAATTGAAGGGATTATCAATAAAATCAATGAGTTCCAAGCTAATATTAGTGATGTACAGAAGTCTAT
>JBLFXO010000258.1:0-5380 GCA_047609865.1 Arenicella sp. | reverse complement strand
TTGGGTTGGAGCAACTGTCTTTACTAACTCGCTTTATTATAATCCAGTATATGCACCTTTATTCAAAACAGGGGAGGATACCATTATTGTATATGATCATTATAAGAATAGGATGTTTAGATACACTCCGTCCTCGGGCTTCGTTGATAGCACAAGGATTTCCTATCATTTGCAAGAACGGAAATCAGGCTGGGAACAACCTTTACTTCAAGATTCTAAAAGGGGGAGTGTCTATGCCGTCTTTGAAAAGAATGGCTATACCTTTTTGAGAGAGATAGATAAAGTCTCTGGACATGTGAAGAAGTCCTTTAAGTTGCATTTCAAATATGTTGATAGAATTCAGATTATTGATGGCCAAGTATATTATGTGTATCGACCGTTTGAATCCATGCAGAAGAAATTCATCTACAGAGAGAATATTGACATTTAGTCTGCCCCAATTGCTGATCTGTTCTTTTTCTTTCTTTTGAAAGGTTTGAACTTTCTGCGATTATTGTTCTTACGATCAAGCTTCTTTTGTTTTTTTTCAGCCTTCTTATCAGTGTCTCTAACATCAACAACTGGTGCGGTAGCGTCTGTGCCTCCTCCTGGAACTCCTGTGTCTACTGGGTCTATCCAAAAGTCATTCACTTCACTATACTCGCTCATGTCACCACCTTCTGATGGATGCCATTGTTTCACTTTTTTATTCTCGTCATTATAAGCAATTACATCTTCGTCATATCTCCAGATACCATCTTGTAATCTATAAGCGTCATAAGTCATGTCCGGAATATACATGCTGTAGATTCCCTCTAAGTTTTTCTGCTCTGGAACTAAATGATCAAAAACAATTCCACCCAGTTTTTCGTTTTCTCTCATGGTAAAAATTGCTTTTTCTGAATATTCAAAGAAAACTCTTCTCACTAATCTTTTTGATCCTTTAGATTCTTGAAACATAGGATGTCCTATTCTTAAGGTCTTTCCTTTGAAATAGAATACGTCTAGCAGTTTTTGATTTGATCCTTTGTCTTTTCCGCTATAACCCATGATAGTGTAATACACCTTGGATCCTTTTTGTACAGGAATAATTTTATAATATAAGGCGCCATACCATCTGTTCGGTGTCAGCATGATAATTGGCTTCAGGCCGATTGTGACCTTATCTTCTTTAAACTTGAAAACTTGATTTCCTTTTCCTCTTTTAGGTTTAACCACATAACAGAAATGTGTATGCCTTAAATCTTTCGATTCTATATTCCAATTGAAAATTCTGAAGGCTCCGTCAGGAGATGTAATCGTAGACATTGTAGTCCAGCTGCTGAATGGATGCTGCATTACGCCATCTTTCTCCAGTAATTCCTCAATTTCTGATTGTAAATCAATATTAAAGAGTTCCTTTTCTGTATCGTCCTCAGTAGAGCGAAGGTTAGTTAGAATTTTACCAATTCTAAATTCCTCAGAAACCATAAACGTATCAATCTCTCCACCACCACAAAAACCGAGGATTGGAACAAGAACTAGTATAGTTAATAATGCTTTCATCTGTTTCAATAACGCATACCTATTTAAAGGTAACATAACAAAGTTAAGTTCTTTTACTCTTTTAGCCATAAAAGGTTCATTTGTTTATTCACACTTAAAAGATAAAATGAGGCTCAAAAGTTATAACTTCGCCGCATGGATACAGTTAAAATTCGAATTGGTGGTGTTCCAGAACATTTCAATTTACCTATTCATTTAGCCAAAGAAAAAGGTGAGTTTCAATCAAGAGGAATTGAACTTGATTGGACCGATTATGGTGGAGGTACTGGTCAGATGACTAAGGCATTGAGAGATAATGAGGTAGATGTGTGTGTCCTTTTGACAGAAGGTATTGTAGCCGATATTATTAACGGTAATGAAGCTAAGATTATCTCTGAATATGTGCTTACCCCACTAACTTGGGGAGTGCACACCGGAATCAATAATCCATTGAGTGATTATAGAGATATTTACGATAAGCAATATGCGATTTCTAGGTTTGGATCAGGGTCTCATTTAATGGCAATAGTAGATGCTGAAAGTTCAGGTCACAAATTAAGCAAAGATCAATTTTCTATCATTAAAAATATTGATGGTGCTTTGCCTTCTTTAGGGGCAAATGAAACTGACGTTTTTTACTGGGAAAAATATACAACAAAGCCATTTGTAGATGGAGGTCAACTGAAGAGAATAGGGGAGTATAGAACTCCTTGGCCTTGTTTTGTAATCGCTGCTCGAGATGAGATTTTAGAAAAATATCCTGAGCAAATCATTAGAATGCTAAGAATCATCCATGATCAATGTGATCAATTTATGGAAAATCGTGACGCCATTGCCATTGCTGCAAACAGATATGGTTTACAAATGAAAGATTGTGAACGTTGGTTCAATTCAACTGAATGGGCTATTCACGGTTGGGTTTCTGATAAAATGATTGAAAACGTCATCTATCACTTGAGATCAGCAGAAATTATTGAAGAGAATAAAGAAGTTCCGGAGCTAATTTGGAAGCGAATCTCATGAATGAACCTTTCTACATCAAAAAAGCAACAACTGCTGTTGTTCCAATAATAATAAGTATTCCTCATTCAGGAACAGAGTTTCCTGAAGAGATTAAGGATGATTATTTAACAGCGCAATTAGAATCCTTGGATGATACTGATTGGTTTCTTCAACATTTATATGATTTTGCACCCGCAATGGGGATTACAATTGTTCACGCAAAATATTCTCGCTGGGCAATTGATTTGAATAGAGATCCTAAAAGTGCTCCTTTATACAATGACGGAAGATTGATTACTGGTCTTTGTAGTTCAACAGATTTTCTTGGAAAGCCTCTATATAAAGACGGTAAGATTCCGGATGAAAAAGAACAAGAAAGAAGACTTGAAAATTACTATTGGCCATACTACAATAAAGTCACTGAATTACTGAATGAAAGAAAGGCTGAATTCGGAGATGTATTGTTGTGGGATGCGCACTCAATAAGAGAGAAGGTATTAACAATAAGGCCTACAGCTTTTCCTGAAATGATATTAGGAAATGCAGATCAAACATCATCTCGTAAAGATTTAATTGAAAACACATTGGGTACTTTATCTTCAACTTATAATATAAATCATAATGATCCGTTTAAAGGTGGACACATTACTCGTTATTTCGGAAATCCATCAGAGAATATTCATGGTCTCCAATTAGAGAGAAATAAGAATCTTTATATGGATGATTCAGAACTTGAATATCATCCTGAAAGAGCTGCTAAAATGCAAGTAGTTTTGAAGAAGAATTTTGAAGAGTTAATTGCTCTTTTATCTTAGTGCATACAACCTACGTAAATCTCGGCATCAAAGTATTTCGCTTCCGGGAATTTTGATTTAATTAAAAGCAAACTCTCTTTCATTTTTTTATCTGTAATTGCGTAGCTCATTGCTATGACAGCATACGTCTTTTCATCTGGACTATTAGTGTATCTGTCATTCAGTTCAATTGAGACATAGACTCCGTCACGATTACGCCCTCTTTTAATGTATCCATGTTGTTCGCCGCAGCCACAAGTCACAGTGTCCTTTAAGCCTTCACCTTTATCGTAAATCACCTCATTTCTAAATTCGATATCGAGTGAGTCCGCCACAATAGTCGCAAGCCTAAAAGCCGCATCATAGCTATCAGTTGCTTCAATAACCGAAAATCCAACCTTTTGAGTCTGGGCCTGGGCCGTATTGATGCTTCCGAACAAGAAAGCTAAGATTGTAAGTGTATTAATAAATTTCATAATTCTATTTTTTAATGACAAGAATAAGTGTGTTGAATACTGACTATACTTTCGCTCCATTTACTCACGTTTACAGTACCTCCTCCGCCATCCCAGTCGAAGTTTACCGACATGTAGGTGTAGTTTCCATCTTTGTCTAAGCTGTATTCCATGTAGTAATCTTGACCAAACCCCTTGGCCTCTCTTTCTTTATAATAGGAGTAATGGTATGACTTAGTTTCCTTATTGTATGAGAATCGGCTTCTTTTGAATTTATAATCATTGTAATCCATCAAATAGGCCGTCATCATTACCATTGCGTCTTGGACTCCAATGTCTTCTAGATAAAGTCTTTCATCTAAATCGCAGTATCCGCCGGGCGCGCACTGATATCTGATATTACCGAAAATGGCCTCTTGCCACTCTTGTTGTTCGTCTGTCATTTCAAAGTTTTTAGATCCGTCAGTTTGTCTTAGATTATCAAAGGCGTAATCTTTTAGGTAGACGTGTTTACCGTCTTTAACTTTGATAAGAAATCGATTCAGATAAGCACTAAATACATATCCAACCTTTTCAGCGTACTTTACTTTCAACCAGCTCCCATTTAGGCCGTTCACTCTGAATGCGCTATCTGATTTAGTTATCAGTGAAACTTCTTCGCCATACTTAATAAGTGTGTCCTTTTCTCCTGATAAACTGGCAGTGCTTCTGAGGCTTAAGCCAGACCTAGCATGACAGTACATCTTTTTCTGTTTTTGAGAAAAAGAATTTACACCTGCAATTAAAGCAAGGAAGAGAAGAGTTATAAAACGGGTTTTGAAATCCATGAATCTAAACTACCAATTTTATGAAGGATAAATAAGTTTATCCGCTAACAAAATAAGGCGACTTATTATCCGTAATAAATCAAGCATTTTCTGAAACAATCAAAAAGAAGATTATTTTTGTGTAGCATGAAGCTTTTGAGATTCATATTTTTTCCTTTCGCCGCCATTTATTGGTGTATCACTTCTATTAGAAACATTGGGTACAACAGAGGAATCATGAAAGCCTCAAAATTTGGTGCAGCTACTATAAATGTTGGAAACTTGAGTATGGGAGGAACTGGAAAGTCTCCTCACGTTGAGTACTTGATAAGGCTTTTAAAGGATGACTTTGAAGTAGCGACATTGTCTAGAGGATTTGGGAGAACGGAAAGAGGCTTTTTAATAGCGGATGAGAACTCTACAGCTAAAGATATTGGTGATGAGCCTTTACAGTTTTACAAGAAGTACGGTGATCAAATCAAAGTTTCGGTAGAAGCGAATAGAGTTTTGGGTGCAATGGATTTGTTTTTCAAACATCCTGAAGTAAATGTTCTCTTATTGGATGACGCCTACCAACACAGGGCGATTCATAGGGGGATGAATATTCTTTTGACTGATTATTCCAAACCATTTTATTCTGATTTTATCCTGCCAGTTGGAAATTTGAGAGAGAGTAGAAGGAGTAAGAAAAGGGCTGATATAATTGTTGTTACCAAATGCCCAGAATTAGAAGATTCAAAGAAGAACGAAGTGATTTCTAAAATAGGAGCAACTGCTAAGCAGCAAGTCTTTTTTTCAAGTATTACTTATGGGCAACCGG
>JBLFXO010000257.1:0-5394 GCA_047609865.1 Arenicella sp. | reverse complement strand
TTCTTCTTTGTTACATGATAATAAAGCTAAAGCTCCAATCATTGCAATTCCCAATACTTTCTTTTTCATTTTGTGATTTTTTAATTAATAATTAGTTTCATAAGTACACCGCACAACTATCTATTTACCCTACCTAAAAATTTAATTACTTTTATTTCCGCTGATATCACTGGGTTTCCGGCTTAAATTTATTAATCTATCAAATAAGTAGAATAAAAGTTTGGGGAATTAGATTATTGATTTACCTTTGAGCCAGAAATGAAATTGACTACTAAAAATATGATGTGTTGTATGAACTGTTCCGAAAGGAAGGGCTGATAGAATTATATTCATATATAAAACTCTAAAAAAAGGCCTTTCGATATCGAGAGGCCTTTTTTTTGTGCAATAATTTAAAAAAAATGAAAATGTTAAAGAAGAATATGTGCTGTTGTATGAAGTGTATCCACTTAGAAAAGCTTGGAAGGAAAAGATATTGACCTAATTATTGGTTTACTTAAATATCAGCCCTGATGAGCAATGCTTATCAGGGCTTTTTTATTGAAAAAATTATGCAAAGTTTTAGAACAGAATTAGAAAATCCGGTAGTTGAAAAAGACATACTTGAACTGGAAAAAAAAATAAGATTACACAAAGAAGGCCATCTGGATGATGATTCTTTTAGATCACTTAGATTGGCGAGGGGTGTATACGGCCAAAGGCAACAAGGTGTGCAAATGGTTAGAATCAAATTGCCGCTTGGTATTATTACACCTGCTCAATTGAGAAGAGTGGCTGAGGTTTCTGATACCTATTCAAATGGGAACTTGCACCTCACTACTCGTCAAGACATTCAAATCCATTACGTGAGTTTAGATGAGACTCCTCAGCTATGGGCTGAACTTGAAGAAGATGAAATAACCTTGAGAGAGGCGTGTGGAAATACAGTGAGAAACATAACTGCAAGCCCATACGCTGGGATTGATATTGATGAACCTTTTGATATCTCTTCTTATGGTTGGAGCTTATTTGAATTCTTTTTAAGGAACCCGGTTGGCAGTGAAATGGGTCGGAAATTCAAAATTTCTTTCTCAGCTTCCGATAAAGATTTGGGGAGAGGGTACATGCATGATTTAGGAGTGATTCCTAAAGTTAAAAACGGTAAACAAGGGTTCAAACTCTTGTTGGGTGGTGGTTTAGGCGCACAGCCTCACCAAGCTATTGTTTTAAAAGAGTTTTTATCAGCTGATGAACTGGTCGGATTTACTGAAGCGATTGTTCGTGTCTTTGATAAATATGGTGAACGAAACAAACGAAATAAAGCCCGTTTTAAATTCTTAATCCAACAAGAAGGAGCGGAAGCTATTATTGAAAAAATAGAAGAGGAATATGCAATTGTTCAGGATGACTTTATTCTGGTAAATGTTCCCTTTTATGCCAACTCAGTGGTGAAAGAGGCAACTGAAGGGGTAGAAGATTTTGAAGCATTCAGAAAATGGCGAATCACAAACGTGCTGACCCAAAAACAAGAAGGATTAGTTGCTGTGACTGTCAAAGTAAGAAATGGGAACATTTCCTCAAATGAATCGAATATTCTGGCAGATATTATAGCTAACTATTCAGAGGATTCTGCACGGATTACTATTGAGCAAAACATCCTAATTCGATCTGTACCGATAGCTTATTTGGGGAATTTATATAACCGATTGCTTGAAATAGGATATGCAGATTTTGGAGCGAATTCAATCGCGGATATTACTGCTTGCCCAGGAACAGATACTTGTAATTTAGGTATTACAGGAACATATGTGGCTGCTCATGAAATTGAACAATTGCTTTATTCAAAATATGAAGCATTGGTTTTAGAAGATGATATAAATATTAAGATGAGCGGTTGTATGAACTCTTGTGGGCAGCATTCTGTCTCTGATATCGGGTTTCATGGTTCAACTATTAAAAAGAATGGGTTGACGTATCCAGCACTTCAAGTTTTACTAGGAGGTGCTAATTATGGTGATGGAGATTCGAGATTTGGAGACAAAGTAATTAAAGTGCCTTCAAAACGAGTTTTGAAAGTCATAGAGATTGTTCTGGATAATTACATTGATCACAAGCAAGAAGGCGAAAAATTCAATACTTACTATTTGAGAAGAGATAAAATCTATTTCTACGAATTGCTAAAAGGCGTGGCCGATTTAGAAGATTCTAAAGATGATGAATTGTTGGATTGGGGAGCTGATGAAAAATTCAAACCTGAAATTGGAATTGGAGAATGTGCCGGAGTGAAAATTGATTTGGTAACTACCCTTCTTTATGAATCATATGAAAAAGTAGAGGAGGCTAATTACTTTTTGGATGAAGGTAAAATAAGAGATGCGGTATATACTGCCTACTCAGCAATCATCCAATCTGCCAAGTCATTTTTAGTAAAAAATGGTCAAAAAACTAATTCAAAACATCAGATAACTGAAGCTTTTGAAGCCTATTACCCCTTGATGAAAAGCAAGTTTTTGGCAGAGAGTTTCAGAGACTTGTTGAATGAGAAGGAAGAAAACATTAACCAAAAATTCGCTAGAGAATATGTTCAACAAGCTGAGCAATTTCATTTAGCAATTGACGAACTGATTAAAGAAATACAAGATGAAAAGTAAATTAACATTGGTGGGAGCAGGTCCGGGAGATAAGGATCTCATCACCTTCAAAGGAATAAAGGTTTTACAAAGAGCGAATGTCGTTTTATATGATGCGCTGGTGAATCCTGAAATATTACAGTTTATTAAAGGAGATGCAATTCAAGTTTATGTTGGGAAAAGGGGAGGAGAACCTTCTTTTTCACAAGAAAAAATCAATCAGATGATTGTTTCATATGCACTCATTTATGGGGAGGTTGTGAGGCTCAAAGGAGGCGATCCTTTCATCTTTGGTAGAGGCTATGAAGAAATTGTATTTGCGAAGAAAAATGGTTTGGATACAGAAGTAGTTCCTGGAATCTCTTCTTCAACCGGCTTAACAGCTATCAATAATGTTTCGCTCACTCAAAGAGGTATATCTGATGGGTTTTGGGTACTCACGGCTTCTAAAGTTGGGAACGTATTCAATGATGATATTGTTCTTGCAGCTCAATCTAATTCAACGGTTGTAATACTGATGGGAGTTAAGAAGTTGGAATTGATTGTTGAGTTATATAAAGGCTACGGGAAATATGATTTGCCAGTACTCATTATTCAAAATGGTTCTAGGGATAATCAGAAATTAGTGAGAGGGAATGTGAGTTCGATTATACACTTGGCCGCAATAAACGAAGTTGAAGCCCCTGCAATCATAGTTTTAGGAGAAGTGCTAAATGAAACTTCGCAAGAAGATATAGTTAATCAAACATCAAGCTATTTGAACTAATGAACACCCTATTTCCAATATTTATAAAGGCGGATCAAGTTGACATCTTAATGGTGGGCGGTGGAGCAATTGCTGAAGAGAAATTATTCTTCTTATTGAAGTCATCTCCGCATGCAAAAGTTAAGTTGGTTGCAAGAGAAGTAACTGATGAGGTGAGGCAGATTGCAGAGAGAAGTACGGCTGTTCAGATTCATGTACGAGACTTTAAAGATTCTGATTTAAACGGAAGACACTTTGTGATTGCCGCAACGAATAACTCTGAACTGAATGACCATATAAAGTACCTGGCGAACTCCAAAAGTATATTGCTCAATGTTGCGGATAAGTCAACCTTATGTGATTTCTATCTAGGGGGCATTGTGACAAAAGGGGATTTAAAGTTGGCAATATCAACCAATGGTAAATCACCTGTGATGGCCAAGAGGTTGAGACAGTTTTTTGAGAACGAATTACCTGAATCTCTTGATGAGATAATTGATGACCTACAAGAATTGAGATTAAAATTGAACGGAAGTTTTGGTAGAAAATTGGAGACGTTAAACGAGCTCACAAAAGAATTAATTAGGGACTAAAGATACAAGACAAAAGACCGACCGGATGAACCGGTCTCAAAGATTTTAGTAGAGGACACCTAAATCTTTGAGTGAGCGAAGAGAGCGGTCTTAAGTCTTTTAGCGAAGCGTTCTTTAATCTAGAAAAAAATGAAAACAATTGAAGTAGACAATATTACATTGCTGGATAAGCTAAACGCCTTATCCAATCAAATCGGTAATACGCCTTTATTCGATTTCTCAGCATTGATACCAAATCAAAAGGTAAAGTTGTTGGCGAAATTAGAATGGAAACAACTGAGTGGATCTGTTAAGGCAAGAGCTGCTTTAGGTATAATCCGATCAGCAATTGAAGCTGGGGAATTGAACGAATCAAAAACTTTGCTAGATGCCTCAAGTGGAAACACGGGAATTGCCTACGCTACAATTGCCGAACAGCTAGGATTAAATTTCACTCTGATCTTACCTGAGAACGCGAGTAAAAAAAGAAAGGAAATTCTTCAAAGCCTAGGCACCAATATTATTTACTCTTCGCCTTTTGAAGGAACAGATGGTGCACAAAGAGTCGCGAAAGAAATCCACTCAGAGAATCCATTGAAATATTATTACGCTGATCAATACAATAACCAATCAAATTGGAGGCAACATTTTGAAACCACCGCTCCAGAGATTTGGAAACAAACAGAAGGTCAAATAACTCATTTTGCTGCCTCATTGGGAACAACAGGTTCTTTTGTTGGAGTAGGCAAGTATTTGAAAATGCAAAGTGATGAAGTCTGTCTTGTCCAGATGCAGCCCGATTCTCCCCTGCATGGCCTGGAAGGATGGAAGCATCTGGAAACCGCAAAAGTTCCTGGAATTTTTGACGAAGATTTGGCTGACAAAAATGTTGATGTAAGTTCTGATGAGGCTTTAAAAATGATTCAGACAATCTATGAAAAATATGATTTGAAAATCAGTCCGTCCTCGGCGGCAAGTTTGGTTGGTGCTAAAGATGTAGCTCTTCAAATTGACGAAGGTATGGTGGTTACCATTCTTGCTGATGACGGATCAAAATATGAAGAGGTTTATTCAGAGTTGGGAATTGAATTGGCTTAAAAAGCCAGTTGATCCGCTTGACATTAAATAAAAATTATGAACAGATAAAAGATCACTCACTGCGTTCGTTCAAAGATTCTAGACCGCTCCTTTCAGTCCCTCAAAGACAGAAAAAAAAGGAAGCTTAGTCTTTGATCTTTGAGCGCAGCGGTCTTTTATCTAAAAAGAAAAAAATGAAAGTAACAGAACAAGAATATTTAGACTTAAATGTAGTGGATATTACAAAGTTTGAAAAAGAAGGATTGACCTATAGTTTGGCAATTGAAGTACAATTAATTCAAGAAGCTAGAATTGGTTATCCGTACGAAATTGCAGGTTTTCTATTGGGTAATAAAATACCTGATAACGAGCTTGTGTCAGAGATTTATCC
>JBLFXO010000256.1:0-5398 GCA_047609865.1 Arenicella sp. | reverse complement strand
ACTAAAGAAGACATTGAAAAGATCAATCAAATAATAGGTGACAGCATGATAGCAAAGAACATTGACGATTTTGAATACTGCTTGAATGAATCAGAAAATCTATTATCACCAATTATAGGAAGAACGAAACTGAAAGAAACTATATTTGCAGACTACGCATACTCTATCAAATCTTTAGGTGCTTGGGGAGGAGACTTCTTTTTAGCTACTTACAGAAATTTAGATGAAGCCAAACAATACTTTTTGAACAAAAAGTTCACAACAATGTTTACCTATCAGGAATTAATAAAATAAATGGAGAATAGTACTCAGATACAAACCAAGGTGAAATGGCGCTGCCCTTCTAATATTGCAATAGTTAAGTATTGGGGAAAGAAGCATTTTCAAATCCCATGCAACTCCTCACTAAGTATTTCTCTTTCGAATTCCTTTACAGAGGTAGAAGCAGAACTAAGACCAAAAACTGAAGACAAAATCGTACAATTAACCTATTATTTTGAGGGTAAAATAACAGATTTATTTAGCAGAAAAGTGGAGAAGTTCTTTGAAGATAATCTTGAGGTTTTTCCTTTTTTAAAGGATAATGCCATTACAATTCATTCATCTAATAGTTTCCCTCATTCGGCTGGTATTGCTTCTTCCGCCTCAGCCTTTGGTGCAATTTCTCTCGCAATGCTTGATTTGGTATACGGATTTGATAATAAACAAATTGATAATGACTTCTATCAAAAAGCATCAAACTTGGCAAGACTGGGGTCAGGAAGTGCTTGCAGATCAATCTTCCCTTCTTATTCAATGTGGGGAGAGAACGACAAAATTGAAGGATCTTCAAATGAAAGAGCAATTGAAGTAAAAGATATCCATCCTAATTTTCAAAATATGAAGGATGCGATTCTAATCATAGATGACGAGCCTAAAAAAGTATCTTCTTCTATTGGACATTCATTAATGAATAATCATCCTTATGCATCTGCAAGGTTTGAACAAGCTAATAAGCGCACAGCCGAGCTGGTTGAAGTTTTGAAGTCAGGGGATATTGAAAGATTCATTCAAATAAGTGAATCTGAAGCTTTGACACTTCATGCAATGATGATGACTTCAAGCGAATATTACCTCTTAGTTAAACCAGGAACCATTGCAGCAATCGAAAAGATCATGCAATTTAGACTTGAAAGAGTGATTCCAGTTTGTTTCACCTTAGATGCTGGCCCAAATTTACATGTATTATATCCACAAAAGTATCAAGAAAAAGTTGAAGACTTCATCAAGAATGAACTTAGCGATTCGTACAAAGAGGTGATCTTTGATGAAGAAGGTAAAGGACCAGAGAAATTAGAGACCACTTAAAATGGAAAAGTTTTCGTCAAAAGTATTGATGTTTGGTGAATACAGTCTGCTTTATAATAGCATGGCATTAACCTTACCGTACGACAAGTTTTCAGGACGGTTTACCTATCCTTCAGACAGTGCCCATGATAGTCATTTGGCAAAATTATCAAATGAAGGGCTACGACTTTATTGTGACCATCTTTTGCAAGAGCCAGCTCAAGAAGAATTCAAGCTTAATGTCTCTAAGTTTAAAGACGAATTAGATAAAGGACTTTTCTTTGAGAGTAATATTCCGCAAGGATTTGGACTTGGAAGTTCAGGCGCGCTAGTGGCTGCTATCTTCTTTAGATACCTCCATCAAACAACAGAATTCAAAGAAGGCATTGATGACTTAACCAATGAAAAGATTGGTGACCTTAAAGGACGACTTGGCGGATTAGAAAGTTTTTTTCACGGAACTAGTTCAGGGATTGACCCATTGAGTATCCTTATCAACAAACCTCTTCTTCTAAAATCAAATACTGATTTTGAAGCAGCAGAAATTCCTGCTTTTGACAAGAATGGAAAGAACCTGGTCTTTTTATTGAATACTAAAATATCAAGAAACACTGACAAATTAGTTGAAAAATTCAAAGCAGCTTGTGAAGAAAAAAGCTTTAAGGATAAAGTTCAAAAGGAACTTATTCCATTAACTAATGACGGCATCACTCAGTTTATCAATTCAGATTCAGCAAACCTTTATAAAACTTTGAACAAATTGGTGACTTTTCAGTTAACTGAAATGAACTACTTAATTCCAAATTCATATCAAGACATAGTTAGAACGGGAATAGAAAATGGAGACTACTATTTAAAAATCTGTGGATCAGGCGGTGGTGGATATATGCTTGGATTTACAGATAACTGGGAAAAGACAAAGAAAGAACTAATTAAGGAGGATCTTGAAATCCTTTATAGATATTAAAATGGATACAGTTACTAGCGATTTAAAAGACTACAAGACAGCCATTGAGCAATTCCTAGACTCTAGAGCGCTCGAAAGCTTCCCGTCTAATTTATTTGATGCAGTTCATCACATTATGACCCTGGACGGGAAAAGGTTAAGACCAATGATGGTATTAATGACAGCAAAGGGTTTTGGAATATCTCAAGAAGATGCAATGTCAGCAGCCGTCTCAATTGAAGTCTTTCACAATTTCACTTTAGTTCATGATGATATTATGGATAAGGCTGTCTTGAGAAGAGGTAAAGTCACTGTACATGAAAAATTTGGAATTGACAAAGCAATTGTCACTGGGGACGCAATGTTGCCTCATGCGGTTAGCTTGTTGATTAAAGGTAATGAAGAAAAGGCAGGAGACCTACTCAATTGTTTCAACAAAATGGCTAAAGAAGTCATGGAAGGTCAACAATACGACATGGAGTTTGAAGAACGAAATGATGTTGCTGTTCAAGAGTACATGAACATGATCAAACTAAAAACATCTGTTCTCTTCGGTACGGCATGTGAGCTGGGTGGAATCATAGGTGGAGCGGATGACGAAGACCGAAATCATTTATATCATTTTGGTTTGTATTCAGGCCTTGCATTCCAAATAATGGATGATTACTTAGATACTTTTGGAGACGAAAACTTTGGTAAAAGAATTGGAGGAGACATATTGCTCAATAAGAAAACTTTCCTTTTAGTTAGTGCCATGCAGACAGCTTCACCCGAGCAAAAGGTCAAAATATTTAGTTTATTTGACATAAAAGACGAGGAAAAGAAAATAGAAAGTTTTCAAAACTTGTACAGAGAAATGAAAATCCCTCAAATCGCTTTAGACACAATGGAAGAACTTCATAAGAAATCTGTAAATGCCATCATGTCATCAAGCTTACCAGATGAAGACAAGAAAAGCATTCAGCATCTAGGTGAAGTAATGCTGAGACGTACAAAATAATTCCAGAACTATAGAGTTCAGCTGAAAACTTTCTAATCATTACGTCATAATGGCTTATAATCTTCTGTTTTACAAGATTCCTCCTATCTTCGTTCACAGAAAAATTATTCTAACCACTATTTCTCATGAAGCGTATATTACTTTCAATCATCCTAATCTTAGGATTAGGTTCTGCCTACTCTCAACAACTAGTTAAACTTGCTGAAAACGGTGAATGGGTTAACTATTACTGGATAGATGGAGATGTTATCAAAAAGGCCGTAAACGGAGATTGGGTTAATCAATTGTGGATTGACGGTGAAGTGGTTAAAAGAGCCGAAGGCGGTGAATGGGCAAATAGATATTGGATAGACGGAGAAGTAGTTAAGAAAGCGCTGAATGGTGAATGGGAGAATGAAATGTGGGTGACAGAAGGAATAATAAAAATGGCCGAAGGCGGTGAATGGGCGAATCGATATTGGAAAGACGGAGACGTACTCAAAAGAGCTGAAAATGGCGAATGGGTCAATTTTGCGTGGATACCAGAGTCGGTTAGCTTGAAATATTTAGCCGTAATTATGGATGACTGGTTTACTGATTAGATAGGATCTATTGGTTTTTAGGTCTCAATCTCTAATATCCGTTAGAATCCTCCCTTTAATGATTATGAAAAGAATCTCATTTTCAGAAATTGGAGTATTGATTGTACTCATATATCCTGCTTTCTTGATTCTTGCTTTATCAGTCTCTTCCTGTTCAACTAGTCAAAATTTAGAGAATAGCAGTTTGGCAGGGGTTTATCGCCCATCAATAGGTTTATTCTATTTACGACAATTGGAGTTGAATGAAGACTCTACTTTTGTTATGTCAGCATCAATTAACTATGAGCTATCAATCGCGACTGGAAAATGGAATCATATTGGTGATTTCTTGATTTTAAGCTGTACACCTCAGTCAGAGTTAGACACTAGTTTATTGAGCTTAGAAAAAAACGAAATAGGACAAGGATTCATTTCTATATCCGCATTAAATTCTGAAAATGGACCAATTTCAAATATGGTTTGCCAACTGAAGAAGAACGGAGTAATAATCGCAGAGAGAACGACCGATTCTAACGGTTATGTTGAATTAGAGCAATATAATTCCGACACATTAATAATTAAGCATAACAATCGTGAGTTTCATTACCAGATAAAAAACTCGAATATTGATTTCTATAAATTCGAATTCAATGAAGAGGCGAACTGGAATCAACTAAAATTATACTTTACTGAATACAAGATTCATAAAAATACCCTCTTTAGAATGGATGAAGAAGGCGAAAGAATGCGTAAGGATTACTTTACGAAGAAATAACTTAATTATTTGAAAATAGACCCTAACACAATAAGTAAAAATCGCGCCCTGCCCTTGGCCAGAAGAAAAGCGCCCAGCAATTTGTCCGCTATCTTGGGCTGCCATCACTCCCCATAGCTGTCGGAAGGAACGCCATCCCACTTCGTACGAAATAAATTGCTAGCGCACGACTCAAACGTTAGCAACTATTCCCAAAGTTTACCACGGTAAAATTGACATTGATTCATATTCGGTGTACATCTACACCAAGCCTAGTGTTATGTCAAGACAAAGTATATCCTTTACAGCACCAAATGACGAATGGCTAAAAGCCCAAGTTGATGGAAAAGAGTACGCCAGCAAAAGCGAACTTGTAAATGATTTAATTCGACAAGCGAGAAATCAACAAGCCAAAATCGACTGGATTGCTTCTAAGCCCGAAAAGGCGGAAGAAAGTGGTTTCACCACTAACACTCGAGAGCAGATTTTATCACAATCCAAGAAACAAATGAATGAGTAATTACATCATAAGTAACGCTACGAAAGAAGACCTTATAAGAATTCATCAATTTGGAACTAAAAAATTTGGTTCTGATCAGGCAGACAAATACTACAATGATTTTTTCGAAGCTTTTAATTTAATTTCGAAAAGACCATTCTCCTTTGAATCTGTTGATTATATAAGAATCGGTTATAGAAAATGCGTATGTGGATCAGATACCATCTATTTTCGCATTACGGACAATGTCGTGCAAATAATTACGATAATTGAAAAACAAGACGTTGACAGAGTAAAAAACAATTGGTAACAT
>JBLFXO010000255.1:0-5400 GCA_047609865.1 Arenicella sp. | reverse complement strand
AATCAGACCAGTTCCTCTAACAGAAGAAGAACAAAGAAAGATGTTTGTTCAGGACAGTTTGACAGCCATTTACACTTCAGAGGTATACTTAGATTCAATTGATGAAGTCTTCAATAAGATTACAGCATTAAAAGTGCTTTGGTTTGGACTAGAAGGAAGAGATAGACACAAAAAGACGCAATGGTGGTTTTCTTCGTTAGCTGATGTTTACGAACCAGTTGCCGCAGGTGGAATGCGCGTTGGGCCAGGCTTTGGGATGTTTAAGAAGTGGGAGAATGAACAGTGGATTGACATTGACGGAGATTATACTATTGGTTTCAACAACTGGGATTCGAGAGGAAGAGGAAGAATATATCACCGTTATAACCCCAAGAAATTTGGAACATGGTCAATTTGGGGATCCAAAGAAATTGACCTCATCAATAACTGGAATTCGTGGCTAGGAACATTGAGTAGAGCCAACTGGTATCAAAATAATAAGTTAGGGGTCTGGCATACAATTGAAGTTGTTAATGGCCTCTTTGTAAGTGCAAGCGCGAGTTTTGAACACCGTTACTCGTTCGATTCCACCTATAAATTCAACACATACTTAGACAAATGGCTTCAATCTGAAAATGCTGAACCAATTCAGTTTGATGCTTACAATGCCTTCAGAACAAATCTATCTATCCGATACACTCCCTTTCAGAAATACATGACAGAACCTAAACGAAAAGTCATTTTAGGAAGTGTATGGCCTACCTTCTCTTTTTATTGGGAAAAAGGATACAATGGAATTTTCGGTTCTGATGTTGATTTTGATTATTTATCATTTGCCGTTGAACAAGAGTTCCAACTGGGAACCATGGGGAAATCTTATTACATTTTGAAAACAGGAAAGTTCGTCAATCAAGACAGTGTTTTTTATATCGATCGAAAATTCTTTAGGGAATCAGATTCTGATCCAGTTTTCAAGTTCTTAATGAGTCAACCTTTGTACAGTTTCCAGAATTTGGATTCTTCTTATCAAACAAATGACTTTTACGCAGAGCTGCACTACATCCATCACTTCAATGGCTCTATCATAAATAAGATTCCATTCATGAAGAAAACAGGAATACAAGCTGTTGCTGGCGCAGGCGCCTTATATTTGCCCGAACACAATCATTATTTCTATTCTGAGATCTATCTTGGTATGGAACGAACCTTTAAGGTATTGCGAAAACGACTTAGGATAGGAACATACGTCATCTTCTCTTGGGCCAACAATCAGCTCTCCTTGCCTGATGTTGACAAGCCTCAAAATGTCCAATTCAAAATATCATTTGATGTCATGGACGAACGTGATCTGAAATTTAACTTCTAGTTTTTTCTTACATTTACGAAAATCTAGATGCCTTGAAAAAATTTATCCCGTACTTTCTTCTTTTAGCTTTAATTGGCTCTTGTCAATCGAGCACTGATTTAGCAGAGAAAACCTACTTAGGTAATTTTAAAGAAAAGGAATACGATTTCTTTGAATCATTCGATCATCAAACCGACACCAATTTTTATGCGAACGAAGCATTTGAAACAAAATACTACGGGTTTCATGAGTATGAACCTATGAGTTGGATTAGAAAGCCAGATAATATGATGCTCGCTTTCAATACAGCTAAATTTATTGGTCTGGATAATATGGTATCCTTTGAACAATACAATTTAGCAAATGATTTTGGAGCGAATCATGAATGGGATAAGCTCTCTTTGAAAGATGTCGTTCTGGGGTTTCTTAATTCTGACACTTCATCCATCACACCTTCATATTATTCTGAATTTTGGTATAGAAGAAGAGTTGAGCATAACTTAACTGAAGTTCATTTCATATTGAGAGAAGTTGATGCTTTCTACTCTGATTCATCTTATGCTGTAGAACCAGAAGATACGAAGTCAGAACTACAGAACTTACTCTCTTTAGATTTGAGATTGATGAATTCTAAGGATGATTATACGAAGGTTGCTAGGGAGTACTTCAACTATTTAGTCTCAATCGGCCTACAATATTCGGCTTACAAACTCATCCAACACAATGACCGCATAAATTTAACTGATGTCGAACGAGAACTGCTTTTATACGCTCTTGAATATGACATGGTGAGTTACGAAACTTGGGAGAACATGGATGACAATCGGGGAAGCTGGATCAACGCTACTGATTATCACGACCCAGATAGATACTACGGGCCATGACAAAAGTTTGCGAAAAGTGTAAGAAAGAATTTGAGTGTTTAGCTGATGACATTAAAAACTGTCACTGCAAGACAGTTCAGTTAAAACCCTTAGAGATTACTAGTTTAGGCGAGTACAAAGATTGCTTGTGCAATGACTGTTTACTAGAAGCTAAAAAGTGAACTTTTAATTAGCAAAGATCATTCTCTTAGTAGCTAATTCATCACCATCAACCTCTAAAGAGTACAAGAAAACACCTGCTTTGCCATATCCATGCTGGTAAATCACCTCATTCATTTCACCATCCAGGTCAATAGGTAAGCGCTCAACTTCTTTTCCTTGCACATCTTTAATTACAATAAATGCCAGCTTGTAATCTATGTGATTCATGCTTTTCACGGTAATCGTTGTGCTCTCATCAAATGGATTCGGTTTGTTTTGTAGCAATCTGAATGCTTGTTTAGAATGCTCTTGCTTGATAATTCCCAGTTCTGTAAAATCCAAAATCACCTCATGAGAGAACAAACTCTCGATATTGTCTGAATCCACAGAAGCAACACTAATGATATATTCAGTCTCAATAGGAAGCTGGATGGTCGCGACTATTCCGTTCATAGTGTAAACAGTATCCCAATCATTTTCGGCCGTTCTTAAGGCCACTCTATAAGTTGCGTATTGTGTTTGATCTGTGATGTGAACTTCAATTTCAGGTCCCGAAACATTATTTGAGATCACATTGAAATCTGGCTGCAGTGGTCCAATAGCAATCATTGCCCCACTCACTCCATTGATCACTGCGTTTCTTGCCAAGTAGTTAAAATCCACAAAAAAGCTGTCAATGATCATATTACCAGAAGTATCCACTCCGAGGATGTCATTATGCGTATGCTGCCTATCGGTGTATCCTGTTCCATTTGAAGCATCACCATGCTCATTAGCCGAAGTAAACCTCATAGCACTGAATCCATCTTGTCTAAACGGAATGTGGTCCCCTCCTCTTCCCACTCTATCCTCACTGGTCATAATTGTGATCAGCATAGGAACGTCAACGATTCCTTGCAACTCTTCTTTGTATTGCAACTTAATATATCTGGATAACTGCTTGTTGGGAGAATCAAATCCACCTCTACTGAAGAATCTAACCTGTGTGCTATCTACATCATTTAAACCAGGACATGAAGGACCAGAAGATGTCTCCCCACAGATGACACCTCCAATTACGTCATTGTTTAAGACTGCTTCAATATCCATTTGAGTATCAACCGCAAATTGAGAAAAGGCATTGGCGCCATAGAGGCCTTGCTCTTCTCCAATTGTTAGCATAAAAACGAAGGTGTTTTTAAAAGTGTATTTACTCATAACTCTTGCAAGCTCCATTACCAAAGCACTTCCTGATGCATTATCCTCAATCCCTTGAGCAACGCAAGCGGTATCACAAGTCCCTTGACATCTGCTATCAAAATGCCCTTCAATGATGATTACTTTATTGTCAGCGACATCCGTTCCAGGAAGCACAGCAAAAATATTTCGGTGTTGCGCTTGAGCACAAATGTTTTGATCAAACTGCAAGTATGAAGGCTGGAGTCGGTTATCATTATCCGTAGAAAATTGTTCGAATTTTGAAAATGCCCATCTCCTTGCGGCACCAATTCCGGTCGTTTGCGAAACAGTATCTGCTCCAGTATTACGTGTATCAAAAGTGGCCATCTTAATAATGTACGCCTTCAAAGAATCTGGATTTATTTCAGCATCAATTCCTTGAATAATATCATCATGATCATCAATTACAGTAGTTGCTGCATAATCACTTGGATTGTAATTGCCCAACATAATGTCTTCTGCCGTGCTGTTTGTACAAATGATATTTGTCTGAGAGAATCCTGCTAAAGCAAGAAAACAGCCAATAAGTAGACTTAGTTTTTTCATGATGATCAATTTGGATACTCAATATACGAATAAAGACGTGACGTTCATAAACTTACAGATCTGTTTGAATTCTTACACTGACACAGAAACAACAAACTGCAATGACCTTAATAAATGCGAAGCAACAATAAAGATTATCCGTAATTTAGAAGTTCAAAACAAATGACATGGGCCTCCTTTCAAAAATATTCGGGAAAAAAGAAGAAAAACCAATTGTACAATCACGTAAAAATCATCCTGACGTCTACTTCATTAAGGACGACAGTGATCGAATGAATTGGTATATGGAGAAGGCGAATCTGACACTTCATTATTTCATTGAGTGTTTAAATAATCCAAAAAAAGACCAGCAATACTTTTCAGTAAAGGGCAGGTTTGAAGATAAGGGAATGGTAGAGCATATTTGGTTAAGTGAACCAAGTGTTGATGCCGAAGGAAATTTGTTTGGTACTGTTGGAAATGAACCTACCAACGTGACCACTGTAAAATTGGGTCAAAAAATTGGAATTACAGATACTGATGTTTCTGATTGGATGATTATTGAGAGAGGAAGACTAATTGGTGGATATACAATCAGAGCGATTAGAGAGGGAATGAATCCTGATCAACAAATAGATTTTGACAAGACATTAGGAGGCATGCACGTAGATGAAGGAGAAGATCATTTTCTCCCAAACTTTGAGACCCCTGAGGGCGCAATAATTGCTCTGGAAAATGCTTATGACTCTGACAATTTAGATGCGGCTATTGCCTGCAAGAATTTTCAAAAAGAAGCAGAGTTCATGCTTAAAAAAACTATGGGTAATGTAATAGATCCGGATGCCGAGCTAGTTAACAGTACTGCCGAAGTTTTGAAATTATCATTTATAAAAGGCACTCAAGAAGACGGAATGCCTAAGTTCAAAAATGTGAAACGAGCTTTTAAGAGAGAACAACTTTCGGATGATCATTTCGTGATTACCGAAATCTGTTATTATCCTGATGGCAACAGCAGCTGGCAAAAATTGAATACGTATCGTGCCAACGGTGAATGGAAAGTTATGAATCCGATAGATTAGGATGAACAAAATTTTTCTCTTCTTCTCGACTCTATCTCTGTTTAGCCATAACTGCAAGGCAGACACTTTGAATTTTGATTCTTACACAATGAATAAGATATTTGAATGTCACCCATCTAAGGAAGCACTTTCATTTAGGTTTTGTGACAGCTTGTTCTATTCCATATCTCGAGCACCATTCACAGGTGTTATAGAAGAGTATCCTGTAATTCTAGAGTATACAAGTTTC
>JBLFXO010000254.1:0-5404 GCA_047609865.1 Arenicella sp. | reverse complement strand
ATTAGATTAAATCTTAACCTACTCGTATTAAAGCTTAAACGCACTGCTTGGCTTAAGAAGGGCTAGCAACAAAATCAAAACGAATGGATTAGTAATGGCTTGTGGAAAGTTGACCATGAACGAAAATTTATTAAATACATAAAAGGTTTGTGGAGCCAATAGTAATTTAGGGAGTTAATTGTGGTCGAACTTGCCTTTAAATACACGGCAGCATAACTAAAATAGAGTTTGTAAGCTCCTCTTTACTTAATATCAATTGTAGAACCCAGTAAAAAAGGGAGCCGCTGACTTCTGTTGAAATAAAGTACCAAGGTTTATTAAAAATAACAAAATCGGATTCGCTATTTGCGCAGGCCGTTTCAGGCTCAATTAGTTTTAAAAAGCTTATTCGCTCCGAAAATCTCCTCCTCTTCAGGGCTTAGGCCAAAGTAAAAAACATCCTCAAAAAGTAGATCACCAGATGTGCGATCTTTTAGTGTTATTGAAATAGAAGGCTTTGTAGTCAATGTCTTCTTGACAATGTCACTAAGTGTGAAGGCATATATTTTTTGAGATTTTAAGAAAGTTAAATCTGCCGGAATTGATTTTTCAAGCAAGGTCTCAAAATCCTGAACGACCTTAATTTTTAAGCTCACTTTAATCATTTCAGGGGAGTCAGAAACAGCCCAAAACACAATTTTCTCTTTTGTGGTATCAACCACTACAATTTGCGGGCTATATAGATTCTTGACTACTTCATAGCCAATTTTTTCGGTATGGTCGTAATTGAGTACGGACCAAGATGGGCCTACCCAACAATCATTCAATTGCCAGAATAATGTGCCCATGCATTTACTGTTAAAACGGTGTGCTGTGATAGCTTCTCTTAGCGCCTTAGCTTGGATATGTTGAGAAAGTTTCAACCATATTTTAATGTCTTTAACCTCTCCATATCGCTTAGTGATTTCTCTTGAAATCCACTTATCCCCGATATAGCTTTTTTGCCGATTCTTCAAAAATTCAGAATCAAAATCAACTTTCTCCAAGGTGTATTTCACGAGCTGATTATACGTAGGATAAGATTGAAAACCGTACTCAACCATAAAGCGACCAACATTATTTTTGAAATCTTCAAAATCATCATCTCCATGCCATACTCCCCAATAATGCATGCTGTTATGATTGAAATTTTCAGCTGTTCCCCAATTGCTCAAAGGGCTAGTTGAGACATAAGGAATAAATGGAGATTCTTTGGCGACTATTGCTGGAATCTCCTCCTGAAAAATACGCAGATAGTTGTTCCAAATTTCGGTTGAATCTTCTACTGACCATCCAAATGAATCCTGCCACCCCCAATTGTTCCAGGCCACTTCTATTTCATTATTTCCGCACCACAGAGCTAAGCATGGATGCTTTCGAATTCGTTTGACATTCTCTTTTACTTCTGCCTTGATATTATCATGAAAAGCTTTGTCTGATGGATACATTGAATTGGCGAACATGAAGTCTTGCCAAACTAAAATCCCATTTTGATCACACAATTGATAGAAGAAATCAGCCTCATATATTCCTCCGCCCCATACTCTTAGGATGTTCATGTTTGCATCTTTTACTTGATTAATCAACGTCTTATGATCAATTGCGCTTACCTCTGAAGGAAAGCTAGACTGCGGAACGTAATTCGCTCCTTTGGCGAATATAGCTTGTCCGTTCACTTTAAAGTAGAAGGAGGTTCCTATGCTATCAGCTTCATTGATAAGTTCAACAGTTCTGATTCCATAATGTATCGCTGAGGCGTCCACAACTTCGGTCTTATTTATAATTTCTGCTTTGGCAAGATGCAACATAGGATCGCCGTATCCATTCGGGTACCAAAGCTTTGGATTGTCAATTTGGCGCTCGTAGCTGAAGGTGTTCAAACCCTCTTTTAACTTTACTTTGTAGGTTTCATTATCTACTTTGAGAGAAGCTTTATGTTTGCCATCACTTTCAATCTCTACATGATATTTGATTGTAGCTTTCTCTTGGCTTGCACTCAAGGTTTCAACATAGAAGTCTGAAATTCTTGCGGTCTTCCAGCTACGGATATAAACGGGCCTCCAAATACCAAAACCAACATATCGCTCTGCCCAATCCCAACCAAATTGATAAGCGGCCTTTCTCGTATAATTTGAGACTTGTAAATTCACGGTTTCATTGCCAGAGGGTAATTGATACTTCGCTTTTGTGACTTTTTCTTTATTGTAGTTAACGGGATGAGTGAATATAACTTTTAGCTGATTGTGGCCTTTTCTTAGTAGCGGTTTGATGTCAATTGTCCAGCTCCTGAACATATTGTCAGCAAAGAGAATGGTAGAATCATTCAGGACAACTTCTGCATAAGTATCTAAGCCTTCAAAAACGAGTTCGACCTTATCTTTTTCTAAGTAATCGTCACCTAAAAAGTTCGTTATATATTCAAATTCCTCTTCTTGAATGATGTCATGAAAATATTGACTGTCCCATCTATATGGATGCAGGGCGGCACCAGACATGTATAGATCCATGTGAACATTTGAAGGGATAGTGGTTTTGAATTCTTTGCCATATACATTTTGCAAATACCATGTATTGAGTTCTTCAGTTTCAATTTGGGAATGGCCGAAGATAGAAATGAAGGAAATAGATATGATTAAAAGCAGCTTCATTAAAAGTGTCTGAGGACGTCTTCTATTTTTTGAGAATCAATTTGGATGCTGCTACCAAAACCGAAATTGTCCTTTTTTGAATTCGTTGTTCTTGCTGTAAAATGGAGGGCATCAACTTTTGCTTTTGCTAGTTTTAAAGCGTTATTGGCATTGACGCCAGCACCCGCCATTATTTGAATTCGGCCCGCCGCATGTTCTTTCATTTCGGCAAGTCTATCTATGCCGTCAATCGCTCTTGAAGCTCCGCCAGAACTTAAAACTCGGTCAAATCCTATTTCAATCAGGTCGTCTAAATCACTCTGCCAATCTGAGGACAAGTCAATTGCTCTGTGAAAAGTACATTCAAGATCTTGTGATTTGGCAAGCTGAACCAAACCAGAATTCTTTTGATAATCGATTCTGTTCTCTTCATTCATTATTCCGAAAACAACACCGGCTGCTTTTGCCGCAGCAACTCCCATAATATCTTTTTGCATCAATTCAAACGCAACATTTGAATAAACAAATCCGCCAGCGTTAGGCCGAATTATTACATGAACCTCTGCGCCTTGGACATCAACACATGAAGAGATCAAACCATACGAGGGTGTTAATCCACCAACCTCTAGTCCCGAACAAAGTTCAACTCTTTTAAAGCCGAACTCTTTTGCCGTAAGAGCCTCTTCAATACTGTCTATGCACAATTCAAAATCCATTATTTAACTATTATTTCATCAATAAATATCCAGCTAGGTTCACCAGCTGCCTCATGAGTTTCGGGCATATTACCTGAATTTATACAGATAATTTTAATGAATTTGACATCCTTCTTCTTGGAGTAAGTATAATTTGCAGTCTCTATCTTTTTGATATTATCATAAGTCAGCTTTTCCAGCTCGACTGTTATTGGTCTACTCCACTTATTGCCATCTCTAGAAGTTTGAATGACGACTTCTGTCGGATGAATAATCCAAGCATTGGCATAGTGATAGAAATTCATAGAGATACTTTCAATTTCAATGACATCATCAAAAGATAGTTCAACATTCAGGTCGTCTCCCCAGAAACCTTGCCAATTACCATCCCTAAAATCAATCGAACCAATTTTCCCATTTATCAATCCTTGATCTCCACCGGCTGTGTACCATTTGTTGATTTTACTTTCATAATTAGTTTTGGCTTGCATGCCTTGATGTGAATCATAATCTTGAGTAATGACAGGGCCATATACCTTGTGATTCTTCAATGGTAGTATGATCAATGTCCCCGATTTGTCTAAAGGGATAGGAGCTGTATAAGTTTTAAAATCTTCTTCACATACTTCGCAATCCCATTTATACTGACTACTAAATTCAGTAGATGCATGATTCAGGACCACGTAGTTCTCTTCTCCAATTAAACTATCTTTCAACTTAACCGGAATCATCTCTTGTCCATATTGGATCCCAAAGGCATCTAAAACGGGATAATGGGTCTGAAGTCTTTTATAGAAGTAGGGAAACATGCTCTGGCTTGGAGATGTCCAAAGTGCCTCAGCAAAGGCAATTATCCTGGGAAAAACCATCTTATCTAGGGTCTTTCTATCTGGTACGTGTTCCGTCCACATATTACATTCGCCCCCAATGATGTAGTCGTAATTGATAAAATCAGGATCTGTTGGTTGAGGGTCAAAAGAGTATATTTTTTGGATATCGATAGACGCTAGTCCATAATCTAGATAGCAATGAGAAGTTGGTGACATAATCACTTGATGTTTTTGATTGGCTGCTTCAATTCCACCCTCATATCCACGCCAAGATTGAACTGTCGCATTTTCACTTAACCCACCTTCCAATATCTCATCCCAACCAATTATTTTTCTATTATGTTTAGCTAAGAACTTCTCAATGCGTTTAATGAAATAGCTCTGTAGCTCTTGTTCGTCTTTTAAGCCTTCATCCGCAATTCTCTTTTGACACTTTGAACACTGCTCCCACCTTTGCTTTGGAGCTTCATCTCCTCCAATATGAATGTATTTAGAAGGGAAAATTTCAATCACTTCTAGAAGAATGGCCTCCAAAAAAGCAAAAGTAGAATCATTTCCGGCACAATAAATCTCTTTAAAAACTCCCCAATCGTTGGCTACCTCTATGTCCTCTCCTGTACATGATAAATGAGGATATGCCGCCAAGGCCGCCTGTGAATGCCCAGGCATTTCAATTTCTGGAATTATCTCAATGTGACGTTCAGTTGCATAGGCGACCAATTCTTTCAATTCTTCTTTGGTAAAAATGCCGCCGTACTTTTCACCATTCAAGTCCATTCTTTCTGAACTAATAGTATTTAGCAAAGGATATTCATCTGATGGAAAACGCCAACCTTGATCTTCGGTAAGGTGCAAATGAAGAACGTTCATTCTATAAAAAGCGATCAGGTCAATGTATTCTTTAACCACTTCAACATCAAAGTAATGGCGACAGACATCTAACATAAAACCTCTGTGTTTGTTTTTGGGGTAATCAGCCAAGTTTACTAACGGAAGCTTCCAAGAATTGGCATTGGCTTTACCATGAAAAGCTGCGGGAAAGAGTTGCCTTAATGTTTGTATACCTCTCATTACCGCAGTTTTCGTTCCGCCTTCAATTGTTATTCCCTCATCACTTACAGTTAATTGATATGCCTCCTTATTCTTCAATAGATACTCTTCATTTATTGCTAGCTGGATGTTGTTTCCAACCCTTCCTTTTGGCTGAAGTATTATTTTGAAATTAGAAGAGGCA
>JBLFXO010000253.1:0-5435 GCA_047609865.1 Arenicella sp. | reverse complement strand
AGTAAACCTAAATGAACTCTTTAAGAAAGATCAAGAAATCAATTGTTACGTCATTCCACAATCACGAGAAAATTTAAACAATGCCCTTTCTGACGGAATCATCAGCATGAATTTTCATGATGATCATATTGACATTAAAGGTGAATTTGGGACAATGTCCGAATTCGAAACTATACCGACAATCAAATACCCATTAAATGATGATGCTGCGCTGAGCATGAGATCATCACTTAATATCTTCAATAGTATTTGGTGGTTCTCAAAAGAGCAGTTAGAAGATGTTCCGACTTATGACCAAATGGCAATTGACTATGATGGATTAAATCTCTTTATGTGTGACCCGAACTTAGGTTATCCTTTTCCATTTAAGACTTTTCCCGAAATAGAAATGAGATTTGACATTGCGGATGAAGAAAACTGGCAAACCTTCTTTGCTGAAATCGTTGAAGAAGGAAAGATCAGAGCAGACACTACTACAAAATCTCTAGTAACTGAGCAAGGTGCATTTTTTCAATATGAATTAACTGATAAAGTATTTGAACTAAGTAGACAAGGTGTAAACCTAGAAGAAGCTCAAAGTGAAGATGTTTATTTCGACTTTCAAATGAAAATTGCAGATCTGCTTAACAAAACAAAATTCGCAGTTGATGTAGACAATCCACCGCCACTTATCATGCAAACTATCGGCATCATGGCAGCCGAAAGTCAAGTAGAGGAGATGCACGCCTTTGATAAGATTGAGCAAATCACTTTCACTATGTCAAAAAAGGATGAGAAGGTAATTGCTGACGGAATGGTTCAAATGCAGAACAGAGAAGGTCAATCAATAGTAGAAAGTATGTTCTTTATTTCTGAAGCTCTCTTTTACGTTCAAAGTTTTTTGACATCTCCAGCTGAGGACACTACTCCGGTTGTTGACCCTATTGAAGATGAAGTGTCTAATTTGGATGCGGACTCAACTGATATCCCTGATTAAGTCATCCAGGTACTTTCTTAGCTTCAACATTCTTGAACCATACCACGAAAACATTTCACCATCTACCAAAACTATTTTTGCGTGCGATAACTTACTGAACTCTTCGAAGTGGTCTTTTTTGAATGGAAAAGGTTCTGAACTTAGAAAAATGTAATTGACCGCAAGGTGTTCAATATGATTTGAAGAAAGCTCTACATACCTATCTTCTTGGATGACATTGTCGAATCCAGCCAACCCAATGACCTCATTAATGAAGTTAGATTGTCCACAGACCATATAAGGGTCTTTCCAAATAAAATAGGCAACATTGCCACTTCCTTTTTGAAAGCCTTCAAATGACTCCTGAATATCATCTATGAGGTCTGCAGCTAGCTGTTCTTTACCACACAAACATCCAACATCTTCAATCATCTTGTATGATTGCGCGATAGTTTCTATGTCAGAAATGTAAACGTTGAATTCTTCTTGAAGGATTTCAATCTCTTCTTTGGTGTTCTCTTCTTTGTTGGCGATAATCAAATCAGGACAAAGTTCACGGATGGCATCAAGGTTTAAATTCTTGGTACCTCCAACTCTCTTCTTGGTTAGATGCCATTCTTTAGGATGGATACAAAACTTGGTTATACCAATAGTTTCTTCTTCTAATCCAAAATGATGAAGTAGCTCTGTTTGGGAAGGCACTAAAGAAATGATTCTCTTAGCTGGTTCTTGTAATTTGACGAGAAAATTTAATTGGTCTCTTCGCTCAATCACTAGTTAATCGTATTGATTAAGTCATGTCTTGTTACAATGTGAAATTTACCGTCTCCTAAATCAACCAACACTGCTGGTGTTTCTTTATTCACTTTTTCTGAAATCTCTTCAATCTTAGCATTCGCTCCAACTACTGGTAAGGGCGGTTGCATAACTGAACTCAAAGCTGCATCCATGATGTTATTGTCATCAATGATCTGCTGATACAATTTAGTTTCATCTACAAATCCGGCAAACTCACCGTCTTTAGTTACGGGAATTTGAGAGATGTTATATGTTTTCATTTTAGCTACCGCATGTGATACTAACTCTTCTGAACCACAAGTAACTAATCCTTTATCTCCATGTTGATTGACCATGTCTCTCGCATTTTTGAATCCTTCATCTAGGAACCCTCTTTCTCTCATCCAATCATCATTGAACATTTTACCAACATATCTTGATCCGTGATCATGGAATAGAACCACAACGACATCATCTTCAGTAAACATATCTTTCATTTGATTGATACCTGCAATCGCAGCTCCTGCAGAATTACCAACAAATATTCCTTCTTCTCTTGCCAATCTTCTTGTGTATACGGCTGCATCTTTATCAGTTACTTTTTCAAAATGATCAATTACTGAAAAGTCAACGTTCTTTGGAAGAATATCTTCTCCAATACCCTCTGTGATATATGGGTAAATTTCATTTTCATCAAAGATTCCAGTTTCATGGTATTTCTTGAAAACAGAACCGTAAGTATCTATTCCCAACATCTTCACATCAGCATTTTGTTCTTTAATGTATTTTCCAACGCCAGAAATAGTTCCACCAGTTCCAACACCAACAACAAAGTGAGTTAACTTACCTTCAGTTTGTTCCCAAAGTTCGGGTCCTGTTTGCTCATAATGCGCTAAGGCATTAGATGGATTATCATATTGATTTACATACCAAGAATTAGGAGTTTCGGCAGCTAATCTCTTAGAAACAGAATAATAAGATCTAGGATCATCTGGCTCAACATTAGTTGGACAAACGACAACCTCAGCACCAACAGCTCTAAGGATATCCATTTTCTCTTTTGATTGCTTATCACTTAATACGCAGATTAACTTATAACCATATTCAATACAGGCCAGGGCTAATCCCATACCTGTATTACCGGAAGTTCCTTCAATTAATGTTCCGCCAGGCTTAATTAAACCATTTGCTTCTGCATCTTTAACCATTTTTAAAGCCATTCTGTCTTTAACAGAGTTTCCTGGATTAGTAGTCTCTACTTTTGCCAGTACAAGGGCTTTAACATCTTTACAAAGATGGTTGATCTTAATGAGCGGTGTGTTACCGATTGTTTCTAGAACATTATTGAAATACTTCATATCTATTTTTTGGTCGCACAAAGTTAATAATAAGCATGAGGTCAGTGAAAAAATGAGCACAAAAAAAACCCTGACTTCTCAAAGAGAGTCAGGGTCTTATTATTTTGTTATCCTATCCTACTAGAAGTAGAAGTGGAAATAAAACTGTGAGTTGAAGTTATCTAAACCAGTAGATAAAGTTCTAGCACCTAACGTTTCGATAGTTTCAGTTCTGATTGCCCCGAAGGTACCGTCACCGTTATCAATAAACGCATCATACTCTTCGTATGAAGTTTTAGATTTACCTGTTTGGCTTAACATAGCTCTCCATCCGAACTCAGTTCCGATACAGATCTTTGGAGCGATATAATACTCAACTCCAACAAATCCACGAACACCAACGCCGAAAGTAGCACCGAATCTTTCTTCAGTCATTCTTCCGTAATCAGAGTTCCAAACGTTACCACCGTTAAATCTCGTAAACGAGTTTGTTGGAGTTAAGTTTGAAGCACTTAAGTCGTTACCGTAGTTGTAATGATAGTGAGTATTAGACCAAGACATGATAGCGTCTCCACCGTAAAACCCTCTTAATCTAGATTTCCCTCTTCTCCATTCCCAACCTGCAGAAACGTAAGTTGCAGAAGTATTAGATCTTCTAGAATCAATTACTACTGAATCAGGATCATTAGCTCTATCGTCATAAGTTTCATATCTATCAGTGAAATCTGTTCCACCGTTATTAAAACTTAGTCTCATAGCATTATTATCTGAAACCATGTATTTACCGAAAATAGCCACGTTGTTTCCAAACGCTGGGTTAGTTAAGTAAGTCGAACCTAAACTATTGAAGTTTGTATATCCGAACATGTTTCCTACAAATCCTGAAAGAGTTGATAAGTTAGTACCAATACCAATTGCGTACTCACCTTTTACAGGCAAAATATCTTTGCCTTTTTTGTTTTGAATTTGCTCGTTACTTTGCGCGTTTACCGAAACGGTAACACCTAAAGCTAAAGCAATCATTAATATCTTTTTCATCTTTAATGTCGTTTTAATTTATAATTTATTTAAACCGTAAATTAAAAACGATTAAAGTTCAGAAACAGATATGTATCCACCAACAATGTCAAATTGTCTTAACTCACCAGCTTCGAAACAACATGTAGAGTAATTTTGAACACCACCTGTAGAATACACAGCTTGACAAGTTGAATCAGCAGTGAATGCAGAATTCATTCTTGTTCTGTCACCAATAAAATCAGTGATTCCCCAGTAAATACCAACAGTGCTTCCACCTTGACCTTCAGTTGTTAAATCAAAAGAATAAGATCCATCAGCAGCAATTGCAGAAGAATACCAGATATACTCACCATCACCATGTGGTCCGTCATAATAAGCCCAAGTAATTGACTTACCAGAAAACGGAGAAGAAGCATCAGCTAAATCTTCAGAACCAATTCCACCAGCAGGAGGAGTCATTCCAGCATGCCAGTTAGCATAAACATTACCGAACATTGTTGCAGTTCCATAATTTTCAGCAGAAGTATTAACAGTAGAAACAGATGCTTCATCTTTCATTGCGATTGTCGCACCTGAAAAGATAGTTGCAGATCTGTTACCTAAAGTAACTTCAACATCTTCAGTGATACCAGTTACACCATCTTCAGCAAGAATAGTTCTTGTTGTGTAGATATCTTGGTATTGTAAAGTAACTGAAAATGCATCTTCAGTAGCAGGTAACGTTAAAGTATAGTCACCATTTGCAGCCGTAGTTGCAGTATAAGTTCTTACTTCATAGTCATAACCACCAACTGTGTTTTGCACTAAGTTACTTGTGTTAAGCTCTACAGAAACTTGCATTCCTTCTACGCCTTCAGGGTTTAGGCTTTGAACGAATATTCCGTTTTGCATGTCATCAGTCTGATCTAAATCAGCCCAAACATTACCAGTAATAGTAGCCGATCCCAACTCTGAAGTTGCAGGCTCATCTTTTTTACATGACGTCAACGCTATTGCGGCGATCGCCATAATTGAAAAAATTTTTCTTTTCATAACAAATTTAAATTAATTTTCAGCAAATATAGTGCTATGTTGGACAAGTGCAATCTTTTTTAATACACATTTATCCTTATAACAGGGTTAATAATTACTATACAGAACGTAAGCTTCTTATATAAGGTTTGGTCGAAACGTAAATTAATCCACTATTAACTTCTTAAACCTAACACGCTTCGGCCCTGCATCACCCAATCTCTTTAATTTATTTTCTTCATATTCTGAGAAGCTTCCCTCAAACCAATACACAGATGAATCATTTTCAAACGCCAATATGTGCGTGCAAATTCGATCCAAAAACCATCTATCGT
>JBLFXO010000252.1:0-5435 GCA_047609865.1 Arenicella sp. | reverse complement strand
TTTGAGGTAGTTGAGCAAATAAAGGCCAAATTTTAATGACAAGGTTACCTTTTTTTAATTCAAACATAAAGTAGTATAGAGTTTCATGTTCTCTTTTGATTGTAAGGGATCAAAAGAGAGAACACTCCTAGGGTTAGGACTTTTCATAGCGAGTGCGAGTCCTCATTTTAGTGACAGATTTTGCTTAGAACTGTTGCAGAAAATGAGGGCTCTTTTTAATTTAAAAAGTTACCTATTGCATCTCGCTACATTCTCTAATAAACAAAACAACTATTATGAAACATTTAATTTATAGTCTTTGTATGATGACCGCAGCGGTCTCATTCGGACAAGATCAATTACCAATATATGACAACGTCAAATACATCAAAGCGTATGACGCTCAAGAGATTGGTTCAAACGAACAATTCATAGAGAGCCCCTTCGCTAGGCCTGATTTAGAAAAGGAAGCGCTCAAGGCAGATAAGAAGATTAAGAAAGTCACTTATCTCTACTCTCATAACAACAAGAATCCAAAATTTGGACAATCTGATTTGAGTGATGATAGATATGAAAACTTAATGAAGCTGTTAAAAGATGTAGAGCTGAATGATGTAGAATGGGAAACTAAAGTTCAAACAGGATGTGGAAATATTCCTTGCTCTAAAAAACTAGATCACGGATTCATCATTGAATATGAAAACGATTTAAACAGTATCCAAAAAGAGTTAAATCATTCAGCTCTAACTACGCAGTCTAAAACTATCAATGCAAATACTGCATCAGTTATCACAGGAGATGACGGAACTATAATTGAAATTCCGGCCAACGCATTTGTTGATGCTTTTGGTAATCCTGTGAAAGGTAAGGTAGATATCAAGCTAAAAGAGGCTTTAAGCCCAGAAGAGATTGTGTTGGCCAATTTGTCTACTATCACTAACAAAGGAGGCGTACTACAATCAAAGGGAATGATAGAACTCTCGGCTTATCAGGGCAACAGTGAATTGTATTTAGATGATAATAAATCTGTTGAGGTGACTTTGCCAACCACGTTTGAAGAAGGTTTCTCCTTTTTTGAAGGAGAAAAAAAGAACGGAGAATTAGTTTGGGGAAATCCAATTCTGATGGATGGTAAAAAAGTTGTCGTTGATGATGAGGTGGGAGAAGAAATTATTCTGATGGTTAACGAAGACAAACTTGTTGAGGTAGCTTTCGCTGGAAATGTCAATAATAACATTCTAGTATTGAGTGCATCAGGATTATTTGTTAGCGAATCAAAATATACTGACGGGCTTTTAACTGAAGTGACAATCAAGAAAGGGATAGAAGATGTTACGATCAAAAGAAAAGCAGCTAAAAACCAAAAACTCTCTGAAGTAGATTTTACTAAAGAAGAAAGAGACGATATTACTGCTTGGTTTGAAAACAATCAGGCTCCTAATGGAGGTAACTTATTAGGTGCAGGTCAAGTTATAAATCCACAAAGAATAGGAAATGCAGGAATTAGAGACTTGGCCAATGGAAACATGAATTCAGGAGCTATAAGCCGGGAATTACAAAATACCTTCAGAATGAAGAAACTAGGCTGGGCCAACGTTGACTGCCTTTACGGAGGAAGAAACTCTCAAAAAATCAGATTGAATGCTTCTCAAAATGAAGTAGAAGATTTAGAGAAATTTTCAATCAGTTTAATCGTTCCTTCTAAGAACATCTTCATCCCTGGTTATGAGAAGAAAGACGGAAATTACTCTTTTACTCATGGTGACTATGAAGATAAAACACCTATGCCTGTCGGAGAGTCTGCGTTTATCATTGCTATGGGTGATAAAGATGGGGAGACATATTTTCAAATGAAGAAGATCAGAATTGGTGATGAAGAAGTGACTGCTTTGAATCTTGAAAAAACAGACAAGGACGAAGCTCTAAGTTTCATCAAAAGCAATTTGTAAGAGAAAAGAAAAATCGAGAGGGCGCTAGGCAATTGCTCTGGTGCCCTTTTCTTATTAATCTATTGATTAACAGTATTAATCGGTGCTGTTAAAAATAAAACTATCTAAACGTTTGAGGGGGAACCCCCCTGTTTTTTAAACATATGCTTGCATAGCTTTACGGCCATAACCCCAAAGTCTATGAAAGGATTAATACTAGTTTTTGCATTTTTGATGATTAGCCCAATTTCGTTCTCCCAAGGAGATGTAGAAGGCACATCAATTGACGTCTCAAAAAGCAGAGCGTTCGTTCCTAATAAAGGACAATTCGTAAATAGAAACTGGAAAAATGATGAGGTGAAATTTGCCTTAAACGAAAATCCATTCTATATCTTTTTTACTGATAAAGGATTAACCTATCGTTTTGATAAAATCATTAAAAATCCGGTTTATAAGAATGGAGATCATTCTGCTCCGAAAAGAGTAAATATTTCTGAGTTGATTCATGCCACTTGGGTAGGAGCGAATGAGAATGTTGAAATTATAGCAGAGAATAAAAACGAAAACTACTTCTCTTATGCTGTTAGAACAGGAGATGGAAAAGAGACTACTAATATTGGTGGAATCCCAGGTTATCAGAAAATTACTTATGTCAATCTTTATGACAATATAGATGTTGAATATATCATCCACCCAGAAGGAGGAGTTAAGTATTCAGTTATTCTTCATCCTGGAGCAGATCCTTCTCAAGTACAATTAAAGTACAGTTCAGGTCACACTAACACGCAAGGTGAGAGCATTGACTATGGATTGAATGCAGACGGAGAATTTGAAATCAACACTTCATTGGCCGATATTATTGAAAAAGCACCTTACACTTTTGAGAGCGATTCAAAAAATGAAATTGAATCTTCATTCAAATTTGAGGATGAGGTTCTTTCATTTGAATTGGAGGATTATGATAATAGTAAAGAAGTAATTATCGATCCTTGGATTGTCTCTCCAACTTTTACAACTTCTACCGCAGTGTGGGAAGTAGAAACTGATTTAGCAGGAAACATCTATACAATTGGTGGAGAAACACCAATGGAATTAAGAAAATATACAGCCGGCGGTGCTTTAACTTGGACGTATGTTACCCCTTGGGATACCAATTCTGTTTGGTTAGGAACAATGGCTACTGATGGTGCTGGTACATCTTATGTGACTTCAGGAACTTCACCTGAAATTGAAAGAATTGACAATGCAGGAAATATGATTTGGCACACTAACGGTACAGGATTAAGTACCGAGTATTGGTCAATCACTTTTAACTGTGATAAAACAAAATTAATCATTGGTGGAACAGGTGGAGGTCTTTTCAGCTTCAAAGCAATGATTTATGACATTGATGTATCAAACGGAAACGTTGCGGCCAGTCAGGAAGTTGGACAGCAAGGTGGTGGATTCACGCCAGTTGAGGTAAGATCTATCTCTTCTTCTAAGAACGCCAAGTACATTTATTTAACCCATAATCAAGCGGGTGCAATTAATCAAAATATTGGTGCTTGTCCTACAGATGCTCCTTATTTTGAAGTGGATAACGGACATAATTTAGAATACAAATGTGAAAACTATTTGCCGGAAACTCAAAACGGTGGAGGATTAAAAGCCTTGGTAGCTAATGATAACTTTTTCTACACCCATTCCGGTGATGAGATTCATCAAAGAAATTTAGGTACTGGCGCATTGATAAATACCGTAGCCTTGGCCGGCGGGAATAATACAACGAGTATATTCGGTGACATTATTGTACACAACAGTGGATTAGCCGTTGATGATTGTGGTAATGTTTATGCCGGATCAGATGATAGAGTTGTCAAATTTGATGAAAATTTAAATTTCATTTCACAGGCAATGACAACATTCTCAGTTTATGATGTGTCAGTTAATTCTAATGGTGAAGTAATTGCTGTTGGTGCGATTGCAGATAATGGTTCAACGAACCGTAGTGGTAGAATGGAGTCAGTGGCCTTAGCTGCATGTGCTCAATATGCTTTAGTTTGTTGTGATGCCAGTATTTGTCCTTTAGACACACTTTGCGAAAATGATCCTGCATTGAACTTATTTACAACTACAGGTGGCGGAACTTTCGCAGGTACAGGTATTACTGACGTTAATGCAGGAACATTTGATCCTTCAGTTTCTGGTTCTGGAGTATTTACTGTAACATATACACAAATTTGTGGGAGTGACGATATAGAGGTAGTTGTCAGCCCATGTACAAACCTAACGGCTTGTACAGAAACTAATGGTGATATTACTGTTACCAACGGAACTGGTCCGTTTGACTGGGATGAAGAAGTTATCGTTCAAGATTGCGGTGCATGTTTGTTTGGATGTAATTTCCCTGCAGGATGTGCTGTTGATGTTACGACATGGACATTCTTTGCAAATGGTACTACTAATACAGCACCATCTCTCCCAATTCAAATTACTGATGGGGTTGGTTCAACTATCATTATTACAGATCCAACATTATTGCCTGCTTGTGTTACCGCTTGTGACGCAACAATAACATCTGCTGGTCCATTTTGTGAAGATGCTGCTGCAGTTAACCTTGCTGCCGTTGATCCAGGAGGAACTTGGGCAGGTACAGGAATTACAGATGTAAACGCCGGAACTTTTGATCCAGGAACAGCAGGGCCTGGTGTCCACACAATCACTTATACATTGGTTTGTGGAGATTCGGATACTGAAGACATTACGGTTACAGCATTAGATAATGCGGCTTTCACTTATCCTTCTGCTTCTTATTGTGTGACGGATGCAGATCCTACACCAACAATTACAGGATTAGCAGGTGGTACTTTTACAATTGACAATTCAGGAACTATTAATGCTGGAACTGGAGTTATTGATTTGGATGCGCCAGGCGTTGGAGTTTACAATGTGACATACACGACTTCAGGGACTTGTCCTAATACAGCTGTTTTTGCTTTGACGATAACTGCTGGAGCAGATGCAACAATTACTGCTGCAGGTCCATTCTGTACTTCTGATATTGCTGTGAATCTTGCCGCTGTAGATGGCGGTGGAGTTTGGGCAGGAACAGGAATCACTGATGCGAATGCCGGAACTTTTGACCCCGCTACAGCGGGGGCCGGGGTAACTAATATTACTTATACAATTGCTGGTGGCTGCGGAGACACAGACAATATCAATATCACTGTAAATGCAGGAGATGATTCAACATTTACTTATCCAGCGGGTTCTTATTGCTTAACTGATTCAGATCCAATTCCTACAATTACTGGTTTAGCTGGTGGAGCATTCGCTATTGATAATGGAGGTGTAATCAATGCTGGAACGGGTGTGATCGATATCTCGGGCTCAGGAGCGGGAACTTACAACATTACATATACTACAATCGGACCTTGTCCAACGGTAGCAACTGTTCAGCTTATTCTAACGGCTGCTGCTGATGCAACGATTACGGCAGCTGGTCCTTTTTGTACTTCTGATGTAGCAATCAATTTAGTTGCTGTA
>JBLFXO010000251.1:0-5462 GCA_047609865.1 Arenicella sp. | reverse complement strand
AGGAGTTGGTAGAAGTCGTGGCGGAAAGAAACCAGATGGCCGACTCATGATGGTCATTCTTTTGGTTAGTGCTATTGCTTACTTGTTAACGATACTTTTCAGATTTGCTTTATCAAGAAAAAGAGAATTCATGGCGGATGCTGGTGCGGTGGAAATGACTAAGAGGCCAGATGCTCTCGCTTCGGCTCTCAGAAAAATTTCAGGGAAGTCTACTGTTGATGAAGTTGGTAGTGATGACGTGAAGTCAATGATGATTGAGAATAATCCAAGGGAGAACGGAATGGCCGCTTCTGGCTTAAGTGGAATTTTCGCTACTCATCCTCCTATTGCAAAGAGAATTGCATTTTTAGAGCAAGTATAATTTGCACTTGCCTGTTCAAGATGACTGCAATTGTAATCTTAACTGTCACCTTTAATTCAGTGACATTTCTTTCACCCTTAGTCGTTGAAAAATCGTTTACGTAAACAGAGCTTATCTTCTTTATCGTTTTAGATGCCTGTTGCAATGGTTTTATTTGCTGTTGTCTCCCAACTTGCCGTTGAATAGGCTAATATTTTGATAAATTTTAATAGTGCAATAATTGTTTTTTCTTGAAACTGATGGAGGTGGCTGCCTTTTTATGTCTCGATTTCGTTACGCTCAAGAGTTTTATCGTTAAACGAACTGATTCTTGCTTCTTTAATAGAGATGAGCGTTATATATTTGTCTAACAAGAAATTGATAATGGCTGAGAAGAAAAAGAAGAAAGGTTTTTGGGAGAAATTTGCTTATAAAGAACTAAGTAGGCCTCATGAGGTTCAAGAAGGAAACGAGCTTTTTATTCTCTCGGAATCTGAAATTGCTGCCTTAAAGAAAATTAGAAAAAGAACTTTTTGGAGGGCTGGTATTGCTGGAGCAGGAGGAGTTATTCTGTTATATGCGCCTTACCACATATTTGGAGCTTCCTTATTTCCCATGAACAAAGTTTGGATTCCTTTCTATGAGAATTATATTGACCTTGAAATTTCATTTCTAGTTTATAGCTTGGTGCTGGTCTTGGCGGAGATTTGGTTTTTATCCTACATTAATATTAAGGCGGTTGCTGACATTGCAAGGGCTTGTGGACATCCAAATCCGGATGACCCTAATTTTGAGAACAATATAAATGCATTAATTTCTGTTGGATTAGAAAAGAAACAAAAGCAGTTAGAGTCCATTGGTATTAACCCGTATGAAGGTCTCAATCCAATAGGCGTATTCGTTTTTCAAATTTTACTCAGATTAAAAGCCATGGTGAGTGGCATGCTTTTTAAGTTATTAATAAAGAAAGCTTTGGGTAGATATGCCTTGAGAGCTGTGATAGATTTTGCTGGAATGCCAGTCTATGCTTTTTGGAACATGTGGGGAGCTCGTAAAATCATGGATGAGTCAAGAATTAGAGTTATGGCCCCGCCTCTTATTAAAAGATGCTCTCAGCTTCTCTATGAGTCTCAAAAAGATAATCCTGAGTTCATTAAGAGTTTATATGATACATTACAATTGATATCTGAATCTAAACGTTCATTTCATTATAACCACTTTCTCTTGAGTGTGACGCTTTTAGAGCAATTTGGTATTGAAATCACAGAGGAGCCACCCTATAATGATGACTATTTAATTGAAATTCCTGCATTGTCTCCGCAAACGAAAAAAGCGGTTCAACAACTGTTCGTTTTTGGAATCATGATTGATGGGGCTATTTCAAGAAGGGAAAGAAAAGCTATCAGGTTCTTAATAGAGAAAGAAGTTCTTGAATACACCGAGGCAGAGATTACCAAGTGGTCTAAAGATTATTTTGACGGAAGAGGTATAGAAGAATTTTTTGATGCTTAAACTTCTGTAAACACGAAAACCCCAACGGAAGTTGAGGTTTTTAGAGGTCCCGAGCGGATTATTATATGATCCTTAAAAGGTTAAAACAATACCAAGAAAATCCACGTTTCTGCGAAACAGGTATTTTGTTTCCATAATTCTCAGTGAAGCTGGCTTCGCTCAACTTATAGAAACAAAAAACCCAGCTGTAAATACAACTGGGTTTTCTTGAGGTCCCGAGCGGATTCGAACCGCTGTGGGTGGTTTTGCAGACCACTGCCTAGCCGCTCGGCCACAGGACCATTGTTTTATTCTTTAAGCGGACAGCAAAGATAATAATTTCTTTAAATGAAAATGTTTTTTTGTTATCCTTCGATAACAATTGCTACTTCTCCTACAACACCGCCGATTGGGGCGTTCATCTTTCTAACCTTAATTCTGCTCTTAATAGCTCCCGGAAATTCCTTTTTGAATTCTTCAAGTATGCGATATCCAACATGTTCAATGAGCTTTGACCTTATTGCCATTTGTGCTACAACAATCTCTCTAACTCGTACGTAGTCAATTGTGTCGATAATTTCATCTGACTTAGCTGATTTAGAAAAATCAGTTTCAATTTGGATATCGACAATAAATTTGCCTCCCAATATAGCTTCTTCTTGCATGCATCCATGATAAGCAAAAACTTCTATCCCTAATACTTCTACAAAGTTTCTCATTGTGCAGATGCTTTTAAATCATTTACTTTTTGTAAGCCGTCTTTCATTCTGCTTAATACCTTCTCTTTTCCAAGAGCTGAGCAAATGTCAAACATTGATGGGCCCATTCCTTTTCCAGTGACTAGCAGTCTAAAGCCAGGTCCTACTTTTCCGAAACCGTATTCGTTTTTTTCTAAATATCCGGAGAACACAGTTTCAATTGATTCAGTGCTCCAATCGGAAATGGTTTCTAATTCTGTATGAAGTTCAGTCATTATGGTTGGAGTTTCGTCCTTCCATTTTTTACGTACCGTTTTTTCATCATATCCAGAGACATCACCTAAGAAATAGTCGCCATCATTAATTATGTCTTTTACAAAAGTTGCTCTCTCTTTCATGAGTTCACAAACGTTTGCTAAGTATGCTATGTCATGATCCTCATTACCTAACTCAGCCTGAACCATCTTGGCTAAGTCTTCATTCGGAGTAGACCTTAAATATTGTTGGTTAAACCATCTTGTTTTATCCGGATCAAATCTTGCCCCTGATTTACCAACTCTTTCTAAACTGAATTTTTCAATCATTGTTTCCAAATCAAAAAGCTCTTCGTTGTCTCCCGGATTCCATCCTAAAAGGCTCAACATATTTACAAAAGCGCCTTTGAAATATCCAGCCTCTTTATATCCACTATAAAGTTCTCCTTCAGCTGTTGTCCAATTTATTGGAAACACAGGGAAACCTAATTTATCACCATCTCTTTTACTTAATTTACCATTTCCATCTGGTCTTAGAATTAAAGGTAAGTGGGCGAACTTGGGTCTATCCCATCCAAACGCATCATAAAGAAGCACGTGTAATGGGGCTGATGGCAACCATTCTTCTCCTCTAATCACGTGTGTGATTTCCATTAAATGGTCATCTACAATGTTTGCTAAATGGTATGTTGGCATTCCCCCAGGCTTTAATAAAACCTTATCATCTAAGTTGTTAGTATTTACTGTTACCCAGCCTCTGATATCGTCTTCCAATTTAACATCTTCGTTTCTTGGCATCTTCATTCTAACGGTATATTCTTCACCCGCCGCCAATCGTTTCTCTACCTCTTCTTTAGAAAGCGATACAGAATTCTTCATTGAAGATCTTGTAATTCCATTGTATTGCCAGTTAGGTAGCCCTTGTTCTTTTGCTTGTTCACGCATATTGTTCAAGTCGTCTGCAGTGTCAAAAGCCATATAAGCGTGACCAGATTCTATCAACTGTTTAGCGTATGGTGCGTAGATACCCTTTCTTTCAGATTGGACGTAGGGACCGTGGTTTCCGCCATACCCAGCTCCTTCATTAGGTTCAATTCCACACCATTTTAATGAATCAATGATATACTGTTGAGCTCCTGGTACAAATCGTTTTTCATCTGTATCTTCTACTCTTAGTATAAAGTCTCCACCATGTTTTTTGGCAAATAAATAATTATATAATGCTGTTCTAACTCCTCCCATGTGGAGTGGTCCTGTTGGACTTGGTGCAAAACGTACTCTTACTTTCATTGAAATATATTATTCATTAAATCGGCACAAAGATAATAGCTTTCATTCAATTGGGAAGTGTTATTAAAACTGAACATTCTAGCATGATAATTGTACTCCATGGTAATATTGCCTAACTTAGTAAGTCGAGCATTTTTACAAATGGGAAAATTTAATCAACTTATAGTTCAAATTGAAGGCTTCATTAAGAAGTACTACAAGAATGAGATGGTAAAAGGAGTCATTCTTTTTGCTTCGGTATTCTTGTTGTCTTATGCTGCCGTAACCGGACTTGAATATGTTGGTAGATTTAGTGGAGGCATGAGATTTACACTCTTGCTCTCATTTGTAGGAGTAAATGTTTTTCTATTGTCGAAGTTTATCGTAATTCCTTTGCTGAAGCTCAACAAATTAGGGAAGCACTTGAGTTTGAAAGAGGCCTCAATAATGCTTGGCTCTATTTTTCCAGAAGTAGGTGACAAGCTTAGCAATACACTTCAACTTCATGATGAAAAAGGAAATGGGGCTCTAAATCTTGAGCTTGTTCATGCAAGTATAGAGCAAAGGGCGAATACCTTATCTGCGGTGCCATTTACTTCCGCTATTGATTTTAAGGACAACAAGAAATATTTAAAATTCTTATTACCTATTCTTCTAACCCTTGGTGTATTGGCTGTGGCTAATCCGAATTGGTTTTTAGATGGATCTGAGAGAATAGTGAATTTTAATACAGAATACAAAGAGCAAGCGCCTTTCGACTTTAACTTGGTGAGCCCTGATGACACTGAAGAAGGAGAGAATTATGTGCTTCAAGTTCAACTTATTGGTGATGAGATTCCTGACGAGATGAGTATTTCATCTAACCAAGGAAATTATAATTTGATTAAAAAATCAAATGTTTTATTTGAGTATGAATTTGCCAATGTCAGTGAGGATTTAAAATTCAGGTGTGAAGCGAATGGCTTTGAATCTGAGGAGTTTCTTGTAGATTTATTACGTAAGCCTATCATAGAAGACCTTTCCTTAGAGGCTATGTATCCTCGGCATACCGGTAAACCAAATGAAATTTTTCAAAACACTGGTGATGTGACTGTTCCGGAGGGGACCTTATTAAAATGGAGTGTGTCGGTTAAGAATATGGAGGAGCTTAAAGCTAACTTTAGAGATACCACAATTGTCTTAAACACTACATTATCGAACACTTACAATTTTCAAGGTAGATTCTCTGAGTCTCAGGATTATGATCTTGTACTGAGTAGTGAAGAGATTAAAAATGCAGATTCACTTGGATATTCTATTGGGGTTGTGAAAGATCAATATCCGACAATTAGTATAGAAGAGACCATTGATAGCACGAATAATGCGAAGCGATTTATTGAAGGACTAATTGGAGATGATTACGGCTTTAGA
>JBLFXO010000250.1:0-5491 GCA_047609865.1 Arenicella sp. | reverse complement strand
TCTTAAAGTGAATTGCAGGTACTCCAAATAGATGAATAGTTTCATAAGGAACAGCTCCTGGTAAATTAGGATATCTATTTTTCACCTCACTTGTATCATACTCAAACCAAATTTTGCGTTCATTCAACTCCTTTTTGAAGGTCTCCGCTTCTTGCTCAGAGTAGAAACTAAACACCTTATACTTCCTGTTAGTAGGATGGTCTTTGTAATTAACTAAGCCTAATGCACCTATTTTTCTACCCATTCTGTGAAGTATTCAATTGGCTTTCTATGACCTTTTGGCCATTCATAATCATCTGCTGGATATCCTATATAGAATAAACCCAGGCATTTATCTTCTCCCTTAAGTTCGAGAAAGTCGTACATTTCATTCGTGTAAATTAACTTTGGAGTAGACCAAAAACCGCCTAAACCCCAGGCCGTGCAAGTCAAATACATGTTTTGAATAGCACAAGCAACAGCTTCTATTTCTTCAATCTCAAGAATCTTACTCTCCGGGTCTCTACTTAAAGAGACAGCAACAACAGCGCATCCATTTGAAATTGGCCGGTTTTTAAGTTTGTCAAATTTCTTTTGTTTGAAATCTTCGCCTGTGAATTTCTCGGTATAAAGCTGAGATAAAAAGTTGCTTAATTTTTCTTTACCCTCATCCAAAAACACCTTAAATTTCCAAGGTTGAGTAGATCCATGATTTGGCGCCCAAATGGCGTTGTTGAGTATCGTTTCAACATGCTCCTTGTGTACTTTCCTTTGCGAATAGAATTCAGGGAAAATAGTACGCCTGTCTTTTATGACATCTGATATTTCAGATAAGTTGTATTTCATCTGCCGTAAAGTTAGCCAATTTAAAAATCAAATAACTCTTGATAACCAAAGAATCAGGAGGATAATTCCTCCTCCAACAGTGACTATACAAGCTGTAACCCCGACTGCATAAATAAAAGCCATCCACTTATACCTTGTTCTGAATTTTTCGGATTCATCATAAAGTCTAATTCGCTTCACTTGGGTGCAAGCGATAATAGAAGTAATCCATGCAGGCACTAAAAAAACTAAACCAGCTAAAAAAGGTATTATAAAAAGACTAAGAAGCAAAGAAAAACCGGCAATGAACAAAAAGGCAAAGGTCAAGTTCATTGACTTTCTGAATTTTACTTTTCGCATATTTTGATCCTTAGAATTCAGGTCAACATAATTCGTCCGGTTTCCTGCTCCTAAAGTCTTATTTTGTTCAGTTTTTATTTTTCTCTTTCGTATTTTTTCTTGTGTTTTTAATTCCTGATTAATTGCAGTTTTTTCATTTTTAGGGGTCAGTTTTTTTTCTTTGATGATTAACAGGTTTTTGGCAATGCTATATTCAGACTCTCCATCACCACATTCTTTGAAGAATATCTCATCTGTAGACTCTTTCAAAACTTGGCAGAGTAAATAACCTCCCGATTTCTTAAAAAGTGTGTCACACGTTTTCGCTAAGTCAGTAGTATCCTCATCTAGATCAAATGCAAGTGTATAACCGCTACTGTAAGCTAAGACTTCTGGCGTTGATTTTAATGCTTTTAATTTGGTGAATTTTTGTTTATTAAAGTTGCTAACGTTAGTTGTTCCGCACGAAAACATGGTGATTCCTGAAAGCAAAATCAAAACCATTCTAACCAAAGAAATTCCCATCTTTTTTTTCATTTGTTACTCGACTTTAAATGACCTCCAAATCTATAGACAAGGAAAGCTCTTCCTTTCACGTAAGCATTGAATACCCCAGTAGGGCGGTGCTCTGGATCCCAGGTGTGAAACTCACTTGTTTTCACAAAAAGTTGGTCTCCTCTATCCACATAAATTGAATTTTTTTCGACCTTTCCCAATGGCATCAGTTCAGAAGTAATCCCTGCTTCAATAGCAAAATTAAGGTGCCTAGTCAAGTTGATATTAAAACCCATTGCTGCTTCACAGCGGGCGTAAATGAAAGGGGCTGTTCGAACCTCCAGGTTTTCTCCAAGTAATGCCCATTTTAAAATTGATTCCCCCGCAGAAATAACTGTGGTGGTAGAAAAGGTAGAATAATAATCTACGACATTATAATTGGCGATACCTATGTTTGCTGACTGAGAAAAGTACAGTGATATTTTTTTTTGTAGAAATGGATAAAACTTAGTAGTTATTCCTATTTGTCCAAGTATATCTCTGGCATGAGCCGTGCTACTATAAACGATATTTTGTACTAGTGGTTTTTTTCGTGGGAGTTTTGAAATCGTGGCATTATACTCGTAGGCAAAATCAATGCCATTTGTTCCTGAAAAACTTGAGTTTGCTAAAGGAGTATATTCAGCACCATCCATTTTTTCGCCCTTTAATTGCACTGGAATTAAGATTGGAATTTTGAATGAAAACCATTTGCTCAAGTGCATTTCGGGTTCAATTCTTAATCTCCAGTTATCTGCTGGGCTGTAAAAATAATTATCATGTTTGGGGGCTAAATCACCTGCGAAAGTGAAATTTAGAGAGTAGGGACTATATTCAAATTTTTTGGGCCGCTGAAGAGGATTAGTTTCAAGCTCGAATAACACTGAAGAGCTACTAATGATTTTATTTTCGTCCTTATCGTATCCGTACCAAAGATCATCCACTTTATATTGCATGATGTCAATGATTAGCGCTGTTTTCGTCCTCCCCCTTCTTTCATAAGTGATAGATTCTTCATTTTTTGAAATGACTTTAACTGGATGAACACTCGCATCATCAAAGACAATTGTGTCTTGGGCATTCAAATTGTGATTTAGAAAAATTAAAATCAGAACACAGAATATTTTGTGTTTCGACACGAAATGTTCAGAGCTGATAATGGTACGCGTTTTATTCATTAAATCGCTCTTGCCAGCCAAGCAATTAAGAGAACAACTCCACCAAGAACCGTGACTACACAACCTATGACCCCAATGGCATAAATGACAGCCATCCAACTGTATCTTATTCTAAACGTCCGCGACTGCTCTGCTAAGTTTATTCGCTTGACGGTTGTGCAAGCCGCAATAGCTAAAAACCACCCAATTGCAATAAATGCAAGGCCAGCTAAAAACCAAAAAAACCAAATACTTAATAATAAGCATAGGCCGCCAAGTGCTAAAGAGAAAAACGAAAGGTTCATTAACTTTCTGAATCGTACCCTTTTTACATTTTGACGTTTTGTACTTAATTTTTCAAAGTTATTTCTATTTCCAAGGCGGATCCCTTTTGAATCATCATAGTTTTCATTATTCTCTGAAACTGCATCCTCATCCTCAATTATTGTAGGAGCAGTAAAGTTCTCTGCCTTATTGTCTGCTACTAAAGATTTTAAAATAGAGTAGGAGCTGCCTCCTTCTTCGTCACAATTAGTGAATTCAATTTCTGTGTCTGTCTCACCTATGATTTTGCACACTATGGTTTCGCCTGTGGTTCTGTAAATCGTATCGCAATTTGTGCTCGTTTGAATCGTGCCATCCTCAGTTTCGAATTCAATGAGATTGCTCGTTAAAGAAGGTTCGTCATCTTCAATATTGGATGTTTTATTGGAATTTGAGAATTGTTTCAGATTGGTAAACTTCTGTTTATTGAAATTACCATAATTATTGCTTCCACAAGATGTAATTATGAGGGAGAAGATTAAGGCGAAGCCAAAAACGATATGTTTGTTAAAGCTATTCAAGATTGTCAGCTTTGTGTCCACCAAATCTGTAAACCAGTAGAAATCGATTCACCATAAACCCAGTATTTCTAAAAAGTCCATTTGAGGATAGACGAACTTTATCAAGTGAGAAATCGCTAGTTTTATAAAGGACACCGTCATTTTCAACTGTAACATACAAATTGTTCTTCTCAATTTCTGTTAGTGGAATTAGACTTGATGAAATACCAGATTCTAATGAAAAATTTAATCCTTTGGTAAGGTTGAAATTGAATCCTAGCGTCATTTCAAATCTAAAAAAAGTGAAATACGACTTTTTAACTTCAAGTCTTTCACTCAGTAAGCGCCATTCTGAAGAATAACCTGGATCCCATGTTGATCCATTAGGTATGCTGTCAACAAATTCAAAAGTTGAGTGATAATCTATTTGATTATAATTGGCGATTCCGAAGTTAACAGATGGAGCAATGAAAAAGGCTACCTTTGGCTGGAGAAAAGGATAAAATTTACCTGTTAATCCAATTTGACCAACAATCTCGCTTACCATGGCCCCACTACCATTCCAAATCTGAAAATAATTCCCATTGGCGTACATTTCTGGAATTTCCCAATCATTACTTGTCAATCGATAAGAAAAATCAATTCCGTCAGAAATATACTGGCTTGCAGTGGGGATAAAAGTTTGTCCGTCAACTTCCTGTCTATCGAGCGTTAAAGGAATGACAAGGGGTAGTTTGATAGAAAACCAATTGGCTAAATGCATTTCAGGTTCAATTCTGATCCTCCAATTATCAGCGGGTGTGTAAGCTCTGCTAAAGTGCGCTCCAGGGTTTATGTCTGTTGCAGCCGTAATTCCAATTGAAAAAGGACTGTATCTAAAACTTTTTGGGTATTGGAGTGGATTCGCCTTGAAAGGGAACAGGCGTTTTGAACTGCTACTAATTTGCTCTTTCTTTTCATCATAAGCATACCAGATGTCATCTTGCTTGTACTGCATGATATCTGTCAAACGTGCAGTTTTGGTTCGTCCTCGTCTCTCATATTTCACTGAAGACTTGTCAACCGAAATTATTTTAACAGGATGAACACGAGCATCATCAAAAATGATGGTGTCTTGGGCTTTTGAAGTGAGGACTATCAAAAGCAAAAATACTGAAAAGAGTACCTTGCTCATGGAACAAATATAGGTGAAATGATTTTAGAAATCGAATCTGGGATTCACGATTGAGTTATAAATTGAACCAAATGAGTAGTTGATACCGGTATTTAGCCAGTAAGAGTAGCCTGACCCCAATTGTTGTTGTTGTAAAAGAACCTCTTCAATACTGGCATTTCCCTTTGAAAGGTTGATTTGATTATGTAAAATGCTGAAGGTTCCGTTTATTCTCCAAGAGAAACCCTTGAATAATCGAACATTGAAGTTCAACCAAAATGACGTTGAATTCAAGCTGAAATCATGTAGGTAGTTTTCAAAAGAAACCGAACCAGAAAGGCTTCCCCATTGCTGGTTTAAAGATCCCGCAACTTGAGCTTTATGAAGGCCTACGATTTCTTTCTCTTTGTTGAAAACTGTTGTGTCATAATAATCATTGTATCTGCCACCTACCGTATATGAAAATATAATTTGCTTGGTGGATGATTCTTCATAAGGGAAGATGTTGTATTCTATTCCCCCTAAAGTCTCAGAATACAGATAGTAATTACTAAAAATTGAATTTCCCGTATTGTTGAAAAAGCCATAAGACCAGTGATCGTTGATAGAGATAATCTCTTGTGTGTTCATCCAAAAGCTCTGTTGATTTCCGATTACGATTTCATTATCATAATTGTACC
>JBLFXO010000249.1:0-5493 GCA_047609865.1 Arenicella sp. | reverse complement strand
TCTAGCTTCTTTTTCTGCTCGAACTTTCTTAGCCTTCTCTACTTTTTCATCCACCTTTGTCTCAGGTTGTTCACCATCTTGAAAAGGTTCTTTTGAAGTTAAGCCGAGAATGTTAAACAAAGCTTTATCCTGATTAAATTCTGGATTAGGAGTTGTCAGTAATTTATCTCCTGCAAATATTGAAGAGGCGCCAGAAAAGAAACAAAGCGCTTGAGATTCATTTGACATTTGAGTTCTACCCGCTGACAATCTAATTATAGATTCAGGAAATAAAATTCTTGAAGTTGCAATCATTCTAATCATCTCCCAAATTTCAATTGGACTTTGATCTTCTAAGGCAGTTCCTTCAACAGCAACTAATGCGTTGATTGGAATAGACTCTGGTGGTTGCTCCATATGAACATAAGTCATCAACATCCCGATTCTATCTTCAGCAGATTCTCCCATTCCAATGATTCCACCTGAACAAACTGAAATTCCAGCTGCTCTTGCATTACTTATTGTGTCTATTCTATTTTGATATTCTCTAGTAGAGATAATATCTTTGTAAAACTCTTCTGAAGAGTCTAAGTTGTGATTATAAGCATAGAGTCCTGCATTTTTTAAACGCTTAGCCTGCTTTTCGTTCATCATTCCAAGAGTAGCACAAACTTCCATTCCCATGCCGTTAATTTCCTGAACCATTTCAACAACTTTGTCAAAATCACGATTATCTCTGACTTCTCTCCAAGCCGCTCCCATACAAACTCTTGAAGACCCACTTTCTTTAGCATTTTTCGCTAATCCAACTACTTCTTTCACACTCATCATTGGTTCAACCTCTAAGTCCGTGTTGTGAACTATTGATTGCGGACAGTATCCACAATCTTCAGGACATCCACCTGTTTTGATTGAGATCAAAGAGCTCATTTGAACTTCATTTGGATTATGAAATTCTCTGTGAATTGTAGCTGCCTTATACATCAAATCCATTAATGGAGTATTGTATAATGCCAATGCCTTCTCTTTAGTTGCGTATTCTGTATTAATCTTCATTTTCTTTCTATTGAACTATGTCTTTGTCTTCATTGTTCTGCCTTTCAAGTCCTATTTGAACTTGAACGCCTCTCTTCCACAATATCTGTGTTTCTAAATTACCGTTTGGGAAATAGTAGGTGAACACTCCATTCTCTTTGTCAAGATCGTAAAGTCCATCTATCTGCATTTGCCCGTCAACATAATAATAACGTTCAATACCGTGTCTCTGATTGTAAAGATAGTTAGACTCTATTTTTTTTTCACCATTTTGGTGAAAAGTTGTTGACAATCCATGCTTTTTTCCATCTTTCCAAGTCGTGATTTCTTCTGGCGTACCGTCATTGAAGTTATGTGTCCACAAACTATCTTGCCGTCCTTTATGATAGTATCCTGAAGTTTTGATGGTTCCATTCTCATACCATTCCATCAAAACACCCTCAGCTTGATAAGCTTTAAAATTGTTCACCGCTTGAACTTGACCCGATTCAAATGTAAATTCCCATCTGCCATCTTTATAGTCTTGATCAAATTCGCCAGAAGCTTCGGGTTTTCCCGATTCAAAATAGTAGGACCAATGACCGTACTTTTTGTCTTGAACAAATGTGCCGGTCTCCCTTGCGTTCCCGTTGTCCCAGTATTTCTTATAATCTCCATCAAGAATTCCGTTCGTCCAGAAAGATTCTTCTTCTAGTTCACCATTTTTATGATAAAATTTCCAGTCACCAACAGCCAGATCATTTTCAAAAACGCCAACAGACTCTAGAGATTCATCCGCCCTAAAGAACTCCCATTCTCCTTGCCGCATTTTCCCGTCCATTGTCCCAAGACCATATCCTCCTCCAACAACAGCTTGTCTATTATGTTCTCGACATCCGCCAAGAGCTAAAAGAAGCGCAATTAATAATATGGATTGTTTCATGAGTCTGATGACTCTAATTTAAGAATTCTAATTCAACTGTTCCCAAATCATATCCTTCAATTCTACCAAACCTTGCTGGGCAACTGAAGAAATAAATAGGTTAGGAACATCTGGTAAATCTTTACTGATCTCTGCTTTTAATTCATCATCCAACATATCAGATTTAGAAATAGCAAGCATTCTAGGTTTGTCAATCAAATCAGGATTAAACTGCTCTAATTCATTAACCAAAATTTTATATTCTTTATGAATATCATCAGCATCAGCTGGAACCATGAATAACAAAAGGGAATTTCGCTCAATGTGCCTTAAAAACCTTAAGCCAAGCCCTTTTCCTTCGTGTGCACCTTCTATAATCCCAGGAATATCAGCCATTACAAAAGATCTGAAATCTCTGTAAGCTACAATTCCTAAATTCGGGGTCAATGTCGTAAATGGATAGTTCGCAATCTCAGGTTTAGCTTCAGAAACAACAGATAACAAGGTTGATTTACCGGCATTTGGAAATCCAACTAATCCAACATCAGCAAGAACTTTAAGCTCAAGAATTAACCAACCTTCTTTCAAAGGAATTCCAGGTTGTGCATATCGCGGAGTTTGACGAACGGATGATTTAAAATGAATGTTACCTTTTCCTCCTTTACCACCTTCCATAATGATAAGCTCCTGTCCTTCCTCAGAAATCTCACCTATCAATTCTCCAGTTTCTTCATCCTTGATAATAGTTCCCAAAGGGACATCTACAAATTCATCTGTACCATCCTTACCTGTCATTTGGTTTTTCCCACCGGGTAAACCGTGATCAGCTTTAACATGCTTTCGATACTTTAATGGCAATAATGTCCAAAGTTGTTTGTTCCCTCTTAGGATAACATGACCTCCACGGCCACCATCACCTCCAGCAGGACCACCTTGGGCGTTGTATTTCTCTCTTCGTAAATATTGAGAACCTGCTCCTCCTTTACCAGAACGACAATGTATTTTTACATAATCTATAAAATTACTCATAAGCCTGGAATAATAAATTTAAGGTTTTAAGCTAAGACCGAATCAATGGTCTCAAAAAGTCGCGAAGTTACTGAATCTTCTGACCCAATACCATCTACCTTAATAAATTTACCTTGTTCATCATAGAACTCTTTCAAAGGGAATGTTTCATCCATATAAACTTTGATTCTGTTCTCGATAATTGCAGGATCCGCGTCATCCGCACGACCACTGCTCAAAGCTCTATTTTTAAGACGCTCAGTAAGCTCTCCTTTTTCAACATCCAGAGCAATCATCATTTTGATCTCAGTGCCTCTTTCAGTCAAAATCTCATCTAGTGCCTCTGCTTGAGGCGTAGTTCTAGGAAATCCATCAAAAATGAAACCCTCCGCTTGAGGATTCTTTTCAACTTCTTCAACCAACATTTTTATCGTCACTTCATCAGGTACCAATTTTCCTTGATCCATGAAACCTTTGGCTAAAATGCCTAATTCAGTTTCATTTTTGATGTTATATCTAAAAACATCACCCGTTGAAAGGTGAAATAAGTTATACTTTTCTACTAACCTTACGGCTTGAGTGCCTTTACCTGCACCCGGAGGTCCGAATAAAACAATATTTAACATGCTTTCAATTTTCTCCGCTTTGATGCGGTTCAACAAACTTATTGCTAATAATCCTGAATCTTTGAGGTATTTTTAATTATTTATTAACTATCCTGAAAAAAGGTCATATTTTCTCTAGTGAACATGAAATTTTGTCAGTTAAAACGTCACTTATCGGACATTTTAGCATTAAAAGTTGAAGGAAAGACGAATGGCTCTGTATTTGACTATTGTCTATTAGATTAAAACATGAGCAAATGAATATTAATAAACTAACAACAAAAACACAAGAGATTATTCAACAAGCACAGCTAATTGCTCAAGGCGAAGGGCAACAAGCAATTGAAACTGGACACATATTGAAAAGTGCCCTTGAAGTAGAGAATGCGATTTTACCTTTCTTATTAGGTGAATTCAACATAGATATAACTGCAGTAAAAAATACTGTTGACAGTATAGTTGCATCTTATCCCAAAGTAAGCGGAGGAGATCCGTATATGTCAAAAGACTCAAACAAATTATTTGCGACTTCATTCAAACAAATGGATGGATTCAAAGATGAGTACCTTTCATTAGAAATATTGTTTCTGGGACTTGTAATGGGTACAGATTCGACATCCAAAATGTTAAAAGATTTAGGTATTAAAGAAACACCTTTAAAAGAGGCAATAATGAAATTAAGAAATGGAGAATCAGTGAATTCACAAGGATCAGAAGAAACTTATCAAGCACTTTCAAAATTTGCAAATAACCTGAACGACATGGCTCGTGATGGAAAGCTTGACCCAGTGATAGGCAGAGATGAAGAAATCAGAAGGGTATTGCAAATTCTATCTAGAAGAACTAAAAACAATCCGATATTAATTGGTGAACCTGGAGTTGGTAAAACCGCAATTGCTGAAGGCATAGCACACAGAATTGTAAACGGAGATGTACCTGAGAATTTAAGTAATCGAAAAGTATTCTCTCTTGATATGGGGGCTCTTATAGCCGGAGCAAAATATAAAGGAGAGTTCGAAGAACGTTTAAAATCTGTTGTTAAAGAAGTTATTAAGTCGGATGGAGAGGTTATTCTCTTCATTGACGAAATACATACACTTGTTGGCGCTGGTGGAGGTGGAGAAGGAGCAATGGATGCTGCAAACATTTTAAAACCTGCTTTGGCAAGAGGAGAGTTGAGAGCAGTTGGTGCAACAACTTTGGATGAATACCAAAAGTATTTTGAAAAGGATAAGGCCTTGGTCAGAAGATTTCAAACAGTTTTGATTGATGAACCAGAGACAGATGATGCGATCTCTATTCTAAGAGGAATAAAAGAAAAGTATGAAACTTATCACAAGGTTCTGATTAAGGATGAAGCAATTATTGCTGCCGTTGAATTGAGCCAACGTTACATCACAGAAAGACAATTGCCAGATAAAGCAATTGACCTAATTGATGAAGCTGCTTCTAAACTGAGGATGGAAATGAATTCCAAACCAGAAGAGCTGGATGAAATTGACCGCAGAATAATGCAGTTGGAGATTGAACGGGAAGCCATCAAAAGAGAAAAGGACACCAAGAAGTTAAAAGCCATTCAAATTGAATTGTCCGAACTGACCGAGAGAAGAACAGAATTCCAGGCGAAATATCAAGCAGAAAAAGATGTTGTGGATGGAATTCAGAATGCCAGCTCACAATTAGAACAACTGAAACTTGAAGCTGAAAAAGCTGAACGCGAAGGAGATTACGAAAAAGTAGCTGAGATTAGGTACAGTAAAATTCAGAATACCGAAGCAGATATAAAGCGACTTAAATTGGATTTGATTGAAGTTCAAAAAGATTCAAAAACTATTAAAGAAGAAGTAGACGCTGAAGAAATTGCAGAAGTTGTCGCTAAATGGACTGGGATTCCGGTTTCTAAAATGATAGAAAGCGAAAGGGCCAAACTATTGAAATTAGAAGAGGAGATTGGTAAAAGAGTAG
>JBLFXO010000248.1:0-5540 GCA_047609865.1 Arenicella sp. | reverse complement strand
AACTCGACTTTTGATAGAGTCTAAATTGATATATTATGAAAGCGGTCTTCTTTTTTTGCCTAGCTATGTTAAGCCTAGTTTCTTGCAAAAAGTATCCTGTTGTGCCGGGTGATGACCCGAACTTTACCCGTTAGCGCGGATTTGTAATCCGTGCATTTCAAAACGCTATACTAACTTATCGTTTTCAATTGAGGTGGCAATACAACAACTTCTAGAAATGATTCTTTATCGGCATAATTTCTCACTGAACTGAACAAATAATCTTCAGGATATTCTACTATGCGATCAACTACTGGATTATTGTGGATATAATTCAATTTTTGATATGTGAATTTTTCAGATTCAAGAATCTCAGCATGATAACCATCTTGCCAAACTTTAAATTTCTGATCACGAGAAAGATGTTCGCAAGCTTTAGCAAACATTTCCAGCAACCATTCTCTTCTACTTTCTGGCTTGGTTTGAATTATTTCTATTACTTTTTTGGATGTAAACTTTTTGAAATCACGTACCTTTATTCTTAATACAATAGTCTAACGAATTAATGAGCATAAATTTTTGCTCTTTTCTTGTGAAAATATCAATCCAATTTACGGCTGTGATTGTTATAAAATAGGCTTTATCTGGAACTTTTGCTTTGTACTTTGTGGACATTATAGCAATGTACAAATTTTATTTTTTTGAGTTCGAATGAGCTTATTGCATTAAATTGCACGGATTGCAAATCCGCGCTAACGGGGTATTTTGGATCATGTAATTCCTCAAATTGTCGTTGACTCACAGTTGCTCCGAAAAAATAGTTTTCAAATGCTCTCAAATTGCCAATCACTGCTCCTTCAAAATTGATATCCATCAAATTCTCTTTGGCCCTTTTTACGAGCACTCAGAAAGTTTGAGAATGTTTTAGGATTTGACAATTCTACAATTCAAAGTGTGAATAGTAAGCGCCAACATATAGTTCAGACTTTTCAGTAGATTCTGATTTTCCTTTTTTCAATGCCTTACTCTCTACCATTAATGCATGCAAAACGATATGAAATTGATTATGGTCTTCGCCTTTCATGGTGCAAAGGTCAATGATGTTCCCAAGTTCATTTTTGATGTCTTTACCCAAGGCTTTGTAGTCATTTCCGTCAAAGTGAGTGACGAGTGAATCCACCGTTGCCATTCCATTGTCAGTTGTTTCATCAACTTTCCATTTCTCTCCTAAATTCATTGTTAGTCCTTCTAAAGCTGAATCATCAACTTCTGGAATTTCAGTTACTTCTATTTCATCCATTACAGCTTCATCAATTACTTCTTGTTCTTCAGAACAAGATTGAAAAGCGAGTCCTACCATTGAAAGGGCAATTACATTTAGTATTTTCATACGGCAAAAATAAGAACGAGTTAAGATTTAAAAAAAAATAATCGACCAAACAGGATATTTAGTCAATGACTTCTGAAAATCAATAGATTGAGTAAAAGGAGATTTCATTCTACCTTCAATCCTAGGCCCTCAGTCACTGCTAGATCAGAGTTAAGTACCTAAGTTTTTTGATGTCTGCCGTCTTTGACAGTTATTCTCACTGTATTAGGCGGGATCTCTCCGAGATTTACCGCAACAATTTTGAGAACATAATGACCTGGAAGAACTTCAATTTTAAACTTCTGTTTTCACTTTTTGATCGAGAAGTTTTCTAGTATTCAATTCAAAGCCCGGATTAGGAAAGATGTTATCTGGTTGGGCAAACGTCAGACCTCCTAAAAAACTGAAGACAACAAGTAACGATAATTTTAAGATCGAATCTGATGTCATTTTAAGGGATGCTATTGCTAGAAACATGTTATTTTTGCCTCTCATAAGTGGTGTGCCAGATGTTTTGAAAGATTTCAAAGCATCATACATCTCAAAACAGAATTGGTTCGACAATAAAATGAAATTTGATCAACAAACCATAAAGGACTTAGAATTTGATGAAGTTTGTCTTCGTCTATCCAAGTATTGTAAGTCTAACAAGGCTGAGCAAAATGCCTTGAGAATTGGTAGTTTGAATGGAATTGAAGAAGTTAAATCTGAGTTGGCTATTTTGGATGAGATTCGCCAAATTCATGAGGCTGATGATCTGAGTATGCCGCATCCGGCCACTGATTCAATTGACGGGGCATTAAAGTTGTTGGATATTAAGAATGGTGTATTGACTTTGGATGAATTGATAAGAGTTTATACACTTTGTTTGGGTACTCAGCGATTGATTTCATTCGCTAATGCTCAGAAACATCAGTTTCCTCTTATTCATGCGTCTACTGAACACATCTCTGAAGTTGACAGTATCCTCAAATTGATTCAATCTTTTTTGAATGAGAAGAATGAAATTAGAGATGATGCCACACCAGTATTATTGAGTACTCGAAAGCAATTGATATCCAACCAAAGAGAAGTCAATAAGAATTTTGAAAAAGTACTTAAAAAAGGGAAGAAGGACGAAGTTCTTGCAGATACTTTGGAGACTTTTTTAGATGAAAAAAGGCTATTGGCAGTGATATCGACATTTAAAAATAATGTTGCTGGTAGAGTGGTAGGAGTCAGTTCAAAAGGGAATGTATCCTATGTAGAACCTGAAGCTAACCTCAGGCTCAACCAACATCAAAATCAGTTAAGATCTGATGAACGAACTGAGATTTATAGAATCTTAGCAGAGTTAACTGATAAATTAAGGCATAGAAAAAGTGATCTCTTAGCCTTTCAAAGATTATTAGTTCGCTTTGATTTATTCAATGCTAAAGTGCTTTTCGCAAGTACTTATGACGGGATCTTACCTAAGGTAAAAGAAGAACTATCATTTGAATGGATGGATGCAAAACATCCACTCTTATTGTTGACAAATAGAGACCAGAAATCAACTACGATTGGGCAAGACATATCATTGGATGAACAAAACAGATTTTTGGTTATTTCTGGTCCAAACGCTGGTGGGAAATCGATTACATTGAAAACTGTTGGATTGGTTCAGATGATGTTCCAGTCTGGCCTGTTTGTCCCATTGGCGCTTAATTCTTCTTGTTGTTGGTTTGAAAATATCTTATCGGATATTGGAGATAATCAATCTATACAAGATCAGTTAAGCACGTATAGTTATCGCCTCAAAAGAATGGAGTTTTTCTTAAGAAATACGGATTCTAGAACCCTCTTATTGTTAGATGAATTTGGTTCGGGAAGTGATCCTGAATTAGGAGGGGCTTTGGCAGAAGTATTTTATGAAAAACTCTATGAGAAGAATGGATTTGCAGTCATTACAACCCACTATGCAAATATCAAAATATTAACGGCCAGTTTGAATGATGCTCTGAATGCTTGCATGCTGTTTGATACAGAAAAATTGATTCCGCTTTACAAGCTTAGTATCGGTCAGCCTGGTTCCTCCTTTACATTTGAAGTAGCCACTCTAAATGGGATTTCGAAAGAACTAATTAGCGAAGCCAAAGAAAAAGTAAGCAGCTCAAAATTAGATTTGGATGAGTTAACAGTTGAACTTCAAAAAGAAAAGTCAGACCTCAAAGAATTGAATGAACGAACAACAAAAAGCACAATAGAATCTGAGGCGAGCAAGAAAAAATACGATTCTAGGTTAATTAGTTTAACAGATAAAGCAGAAAAACAGGCGGCATTTTTCGAACAACAAAATAAGTATGTGAATACTGGAAAGAAAATTTTTGATTTGATTAAGAAGCACGAAAATCAAGATACCAATAAGGCCTTGAATGAATCGGTAAAGAGATTGGTGGCTCAAGAAAAGTCAAAAATTCTTGTTCTCAAAAAAGCCAAGAAAGATGCCAATAAAAAGAAGAAAATCAATGAGGCGACTAAGGTTAAAGAAGCTTTATTAATGGATCAAGAATTAAGTGCGCCTGATTTACCAAAACTCAAAAAGGGTAGTCGTCCTGAGAAAATGGAAAGTATCAGAGTGGTTCAGAAAGGTTTTAAGGTAGGTGATATTGCTACTTTAAAAAGCAGCAGTCAAAAAGGGACAATTAAAGAGATTAAAGGAAAGAAGGTTGTAGTGCTCATTGGCAACTTTACCATCACAACTAAGCTGGTCGATATTGAGTAGCCTTATTTAGCCTCTAATTCTGATATTTGACGCCTAATTTCAAATGCTTCGGACGTCTTTTTATCGCTTTCTCTTCTACTGCTTTTAGATAATTCAAATGCCTGTAAAATGAGACTAGCATATTGCTTTTCTAACTTCTCAATTGGTGTTTTCTTTTTGAATATTCCGAACATTGTGTGGCTTTCCATAGGAACAAGCTCATTGCAATTTTGTTTAAGAATCAGTTAAAAAAAGCGCCTCCCTAAAAAGAGAAGCGCTTGATTCTAACCGTTAGAATAACTTTTAATCAAAACGCCTGTTCTCACATCAGATTGTTCTGGACATTCTTGTTGAACATCCTCATAAAGTCGGCAACCAATACATGAATTGAGTAAAATCATAACAGATGCCACGAGTGTAATTTTTAATAATTTATTCATATCATTTCATTTTTATAATTCACGAAACGAACTTGATTGAGGTTGGTTGAAAGGAGCAATATACCACGAAAGTGGTATATTGTTTTTACACCTTTTGTAACGGGAATCGTATATTAAGAACTACTGTAAAAAGAAGCCCATTCGTTTAAATCGTGATGAAAATTGGATGAAGAAATGGCGCCAGTGCTGAGTTCATTATATTGTCCTTGAGAAGGTGGAGTGTCACAACTTAAAACTCCTGATGTCGCTAGCTGTAAAGTGAAATAATCCTTGTTTGGACCATACTGTAAAATGATTTCATTTGATTTTACCCCGAAGTCTACAGAACCTGTGTCAATCCAATTTGTATCAGTATGAAGGTTATAACTGTAGTTTCACCAAGGCTACCTTGAAAAGGTTGGTCCATTAATTTCCTTCAAGTCAAACTCTGATTCCATATCTCATGAACCAATCTCTCATGCGCTCGGATACTTTTTTCCCAATAGTTGAGATCAAAAAATTCTTCCGTTTCAAGATTACCTTCAGAATCATATTCGATTTTATTTTCAAAAACAAGAGCTCCATTAATTCTTGATGTGGCGTAAGTTTCTCTTCCGTCACTATCTCTTTCATAAGTGTCGATTGTTTCAAAATTATGCTGATGCTCATTGCGAATCTTAGTTATCAGATATTTTTGGTCGCAATATTCATAGGTTTCAGTCCATTTTATTTCACCTTCTTCAAAGTGAGTCGTCCTCGTATTGTCAGCACTTTCATCATAGAAATATTGAGTCTTGGCAAGCTGGTCACCTTCTTCGTTCATTTCAATCAATTCAATAAGTTGGTCCGAGTCATTCAAAAGATGAATATGCTTCGAAACGAATGTATTTTCTTCATCCGTAACAATAGATTGATAGCCATTAGAAAAATCAAGATTTGAAAAAGCCGTAATATTTTTAAACCCTCCTTCAAACTCAGTAGTAATAGTGTCGAACTGATCTTCACCTAGTCTCGAATAAAGTTCGCGGTGAATCAAATTTTCCAAAGCATC
>JBLFXO010000247.1:0-5561 GCA_047609865.1 Arenicella sp. | reverse complement strand
CACCACATCTGGCTGATATTTTCGAAGTTGTTGGATGATTTTCAATTGATTCTCTTTCGTATTTTGAAAGAAACCATCTGCCATTTTTAAATTAACTCTGGCATCTAACCCCATCACCTCTGAAGCGGCCGCAGCCTCTTCTTTTCTCGTATCGGCGGTTCCTCTCGTTCCCAATTCTCCTTGAGTTAAATCAACAATCCCAATCTTTTTACCCTGGCTTTTCGCAACCATCATAGTTCCAACGCAAGAAAGTTCTGCGTCATCTGGATGAGCTGCAATGGCTAAAATATCCAACTTCATAATCTCTTATTTAATATTCTTATCGCCCCTAAAAGCATTGATTTTGGCAATTACTTCCTTTAATGAGGCATCCAAATAACTAGTATCAATCGCTACTGGTGTTTTATACATTCTAATGTTCTGTCTGAGCAAACGGGTGATGGCTGAATTCTTTGCTTGACGTAGAAACTTTTCATCTTTGTATACTGAAATCAATAACAATCCTGTTCTCAGAGATTGTTCTTCTTTTATTTCTTCAATGTCTGACCATTTAATTTGGCCCAAACCAATGTGAGACGACTCATCCTTAATTCCAGTTTTATTAATAATCAATCCTGAAGCGCCATCATTCATTTTCTTCGCCTTCGCTCCTGCCGCAATGATACAAAACAACGGAATCACAACTCCGATACCTTGAAAGACAAGTGGAGAAATCCAATCCTGTTTCCCGGCATATCCAAAAGTGAACAAGAATATCAGAATGGCAAGCACACTATAGGTAATAGCCTGCGCTCTCAGTTTATTTTTATTGACTCCTATGACTATTTCTGCACTCATTTATCCGAAAAGAATTCCTTTAATTGAAGTCCAAAACTACTCTTTTTAGTACTTCTGAAAATCTCAATGAGCATAATACTTATCACCAACACATATTCTAAGGTGATATACAGCATGTTTTCGGTAAAGTCAGGATTTGAATATGCGTAATAAGTCAGCATAATTAAGAGCGACCAAATTAAACCGAATTTGTACTGCGTAAATATCGAGAAGATAAGAATCAATGAGATGTACCAAGGATGCACCGTAGTTGCGAACAAGTAATAAATCACCAAGGCAAAAAGGAATCCACCAAACAGTTGCTTGTCTTCTCTCACAGCTCTAACAGCAGCCAATACCATGATTAAGATGAATGCTATCTTAGAAAGAAACGGGCCGTCTTGAGCAATGTTGTCATATCCCAAAGTAGAAATGCTGTATTCTCTCATCAGATTAAAAATACTCGCATTGAATTCAAAGCTGTTGAAATACAAATCAAGGGAAGATTTTATGTTTTCAAAAAAATGACCGTTAATCAATAACATACCAAGGCCAATAACACCAAATGCAGTTAGAGCTGAAAATCCAATTGCATTTTTCCATCTCAACTTTTTGAAAAGGAATGGAATAAAAATGAGAGGTATTAACTTAATATGAATTGCCAATACGAAGAAGAGGGCCGCCGGCATCCACTTATCTTTAAGCACATAATATATCCCAGCCAAAGTGAAGCAAATCATTATCCCTTCAAAATGAAGATTTCCACTAAACTCTAGAATTATGAAAGGATTCAGGGCATAAAGCCAGATAAGATGTGTCGGTTTTTTTAGATGTTCTAAGATTTTCTTTCCAAAATAGATAGCTCCTATATCTCCTAAAATCATCATGACTTTAAGGCTGATAACATTCATCTGAATAGATTCAAATAATCCTGCAGGAATCACAAATAAAATCTGATTCATTACCGGATAACAAGAGAAATTAGATTGTGACAAATCACCCATTCCACGCCATAACATCTTCATGTAGGTGCTAGAATAGAAAGGATCTTGGCTTACCAAATCATTAGGAATATGAGCGTAAGGATTAACTCCCTTTGTCATTAACTCACCATCCCAAATAAAACGATAGAAATCATTTGACAATTCAGGGACCGCGAACAACAGAATTAACCTGAGGATAATTGCAATGGCCAAAAAGGACTTAAAGTTCCAATTTTGCCTGTTGAGCCACAAAATATAAAAGGTTGTGAAGGCCCCCAAATACAAACAAATGAACTGATTGAAGGATTCTCGCGGAGTTTGATATCCAATAAAATAAATTATTATTAAATATGCTAGGCCCACAATGGCCGCTAGTATTGAATATTTGGATATTTTTTTCAATCTGTTTTGTTAAAGAAGGTATAAAACTCATCAATTTCCTTCAATTTGAACAAAAAAAATTATTTTTGCACTTACTATTTAGAATTATAATGGCGAAGAACGACAAGATTAATACAGAAGTTAAGGACGAACTAACTGGAACTGAGAGCTTTTTTGATAAATACAAGAACTATTTCTTTATTGGAGGTGGGGCAATCGTAATTATCGTTTTAGGGGTTTTTGGTTACCAAAAATTTGTTTCTGAACCAAAAGCGATAGATTCTCAAGATGCATATTGGAATGCTTTTTATGAATATCAAAAAGGTGATTCTACTAATGTAGCTTATGACGGAAATGAAAACTTTGAAGGTTTTGAGTCAGTTGCTGAAGAATATGACGGAACTCCAGGTGGTGAAATAGCAAACTACGGTATGGCTACTCACATGATGGATGAAGGAGATTGGGATGGAGCCTTAGGATATCTTGACGAATGTGATTTTGAGGATGTAATGTTAGGAACATTAGTTATCGGAATGAAAGGTGACTGTCATGTTGAAAAAGGCGAGATGGATAAAGCTGCTGAGTTTTTTGAGCAAGCTGCACAAAGAGAAGAGAATGAATTTACTACTCCTATGTTTTTAAAGAAAGCTGGTCTTGTTTATGAGAACCAAGGAGATTTGGCTGCAGCAACTGCCGCTTACGAAAAAATTAAAATGGATTGGTCAGCTAGTAAAGAAGCTGCAGACATTGATAAATATATCGCAAGAGTTCAATAGGAACTATGGCTACTGTAGACAACAATTTATCTGAATACGATAAGGAAAGAATTCCAAATGGTGCCGATTTTAAAATCGGCATTGTTGTTTCTGAATGGAATGACGACATCACCTTAAATCTTTTAAAAGGAGCTCGTGAAGCCCTTGAAGAAAATGGTGTTAAACCAGAAAACATTCTCGTAAAATATATTCCAGGAACATTTGAATTACCACTTGCTTGTCAGTTTATGTTAGAAGCTGATGATGCCATTGATGGTGTTGTCGCTATTGGATGCGTGATTCAAGGAGAGACAAAACATTTTGATTTTGTTTGCCAAGGAGCTACTCAAGGAATCATGGCTGTTCAAATGGAATACAACACGCCTATCTCATTTTGTGTACTTACAGATAACAATAGACAACAGTCAATTGACAGGTCTGGAGGAAAGCATGGTAATAAAGGCATTGAATGTGCTGTTGCTTGTCTGAAGATGATCGCAATTCAAGAAGATTTCTCATAGGCTGCATCTTTCTTTCGTTATTTCTTTTACTTTTCATGAGCAATAATACAGCTTAAGTTGAGTTTACTTTAGTAAACCAAGCTAGATTTTTCATGAAGCCAATTTCCATTATTTGCGTATTTATCAGTTCTTTTGTTTTTAGCCAAGCAGAGCTCGAAATTGAACTGAAAACAGGTATTACAGTCAACAGCAACAAAATGAATCCCAGTCATGATCAATTTAATTTGAATTTACGAAACGGCCATTCATACGGCTTAGGATTTGACATATGGCTGCCAAAGAACTTTGGTCTTTCTTTTGGATATTCATTGAGCAACTCTAATCTGTCTGGAAAAATCTACTTCCCCGAAAATTATGGAAGCGAAAGTTCTCTTAGACATTTAGGCAGATTGTCCGAAAAAATCTTTTATCTCGGTGTGAAAAAAAAATTAGAATTCAGTGATAAAACTTCTGTTAGTCCTTTTATCGGGCTCTTTTACAATGCTTTCTTCTTACTTGAAACAGGAGAATCAATGGGTGGAAGTGGGATTTGGTACACAAATGGTGATTACCATTATGATATCACAGAAATGTATGGAGCCTTTGAAAGCTTAAGCAATAATTTTTATGGATCTATTGGAACAAAAATCGGTGCAACTATTGAGCAAAAAATAGGAAAGGCTGGTACCCTTTCACTCAATGTCTCCTATGCATTGGATCTCAATAAGAATCTTTGGATAATGGCAGGCTCTCAGTCTCAAACTACTATTGAAGACGAAAACGGTCTCATCCTACAACAAAATACCACTGGCACACTTGAACATTCAATTGGTGTGCGTAGAAATCTACTTATGTTTGAGTTAGGATATAAGATGCCTTGTTCAATAAGTATCGGAAAAGACAAGAAAGTTAAAGATCTCTAGTTTAAAGCGCCATCACAACACCATAAATCCACCAAATTAACATAATGGCTGTCAAGCCAGAACCCATTATCAAGTGAACCCTTGCGGCAATATAATGTCCACTGAATTTATAGATTAAGCCAATCACAATATTCAGTAAAGGAAACATGATAATCATATACGAGATGGCCACTGCGTAGGGGAAATAAATATCCATATTCACTATTAATGCAAACACAATCACGCATATAAAAATGACGATACCCAGTCCTATGCCCACCATCATTCCAGGTGATTGATTTCTTTTTTTGATTGCCATTCTTATGCGCTTTTCATATTTTCTTCAATCATATCTTCAAATTTCGATACGTTCGGAATAGCAACCTTAGGAATGATTATCGCAGTTAGCGCAGAGTTATAAAGAAAAACATAATCATCAGTTGTTTCTAACTTCTCAATTTTAGCCCATTCAACATATTCTTCAGAATTTTCTGTTTGAAGGGTTACTCCTCCTTCTGAGACTTGAACCTTATGCTGACCTAAGAAACTCTTATTACCTCTCTCATCAATGAAGCTTTCAATTCCTCTAATCACTTTCTTGTCCCTGAATCCAGGGTACCACATAATCCAAAATGTTCCGACAATTAGCGAAACGAAAAACGGAATCAACCACTCCCCTTTTGAAATACCGTAAAACAAGGTTAACCCAACCAACATTACAGGCACTGACCTTATTGCTTTAGATCTATTTTTATGATGGGCAGGTGAATTTGCAATATGATGCAAATTGAAGGCCATCCAATCTTCTTTGTGAAATTGATAAGTTAATTCTTCCATAATTCAGAAGGCAAATTTACAGTTATGAACATGAGTTTCCAATTTTGTTGAAGATTTCTTCAACTTTTACTATAGAATTGGACAACTTTTACACTAACTTTGCTTCCCGTAGTTACTAAAGCACATTATGTCTAATTCAACAAAGTACATATTTGTAACCGGCGGGGTTACTTCATCTCTTGGCAAAGGAATCATATCTGCCTCACTTGCAAAGCTTTTGCAAGCGCGAGGGCACTCTGTGACCATTCAAAAACTAGACCCTTACATTAACATTGATCCAGGAACTTTGAATCCTTACGAACACGGCGAATGTTATGTGACAAATGATGGAGCTGAAACTGATCTGGATTTAGGACATTATGAACGTTTTTTAAATGTTCCGACTTC
>JBLFXO010000246.1:0-5578 GCA_047609865.1 Arenicella sp. | reverse complement strand
ACGATAGTTATCAATCTCTCCGGTAGGGGTGATAAAGATTTATCTACCTACATGAAATTCTTATGAATCGAATTACTTATTTATTCAAGCAAAAGCCAAAGAACGTCTGCAGTATCTTCGTGACTGCAGGCTTTCCTAATTTGGAAGACACCGTTCAAACTGTTCTTGATTTAGAAAAGAGTGGAGTAGATATGGTGGAGATAGGTATGCCTTTTTCAGATCCTTTAGCTGACGGTGAAACAATCCAAGCTTCATCTATTCAAGCATTAGAAAACGGAATGACGATTGATTTAATCTTCAGACAAATTGTAGCTATCCGAGCTGAATCGCAGATTCCAATTGTCTTAATGGGATACTTCAATCCTGTATTCAAATTTGGATTGGATTTGTTTCTGAACAAATGCCAAATGTCTGGAGTTGACGGTTTAATAATTCCTGATATCTCAATTGAAGAATATGAATTGAATTATAAAGAAGTGTTTGCTAAATATGATGTTCCACTGACTTTCTTAGTCACTCCAAAGACATCAACCCAACGACTAAGCAAGATTAAAGGCTATTCTTCAACTTTCATTTACTATGTAAGTTCTGCTTCAACAACTGGTAAAACAGGAGAGTTTTCTGAAGATCAAATTTCAGATTTTAAAAGGATGAGTGATTTGAGATTAGAGATTCCTGTATTAATGGGGTTCGGTATTCATAATACTAAAACATTTGACATAGCTTGCCAACACTTTGATGGAGGCATTATAGGGTCTGCATTTATTAGGCATTTGAAAGAGGAGAGTTCTGTTCAAGAATTCTGTGAAAGTTTAAAAATATCACAACTTTATTGAACCTTTTTGATGTTCATCTTTATTCAATTCAAACTGAATATTATGAGCGCAAAAAACACATTATTAAAATTAGGACTTTCGATCGCGGCAATTTTTGTGGCCGTTTTAAGTTTCGGACAATTGAATTCAGGTACTCTCGAAGGAGACGTATTTGCAACTTCTAAAAATAATCCAGTGGATAAGGTCACGGTAAAAGTGAGCGGGATGGATTCTAAAGTTTCAAGAACTGTCATGACGGATTCTATTGGTCATTATATAATCGAAAATTTAGAGGCTGGCAAGTATCACTTCACTGTCAGTTCTTCAATTACTGAAAAATTTAGAAGATCAAATATTGAAATATTGGCAGGTAAAACGACAACAAGAGATGCCAATGTTAATTATCAGCTTGTAGAAATTGAGCCAATGGTGGTTGTAAATGAACTTGATGAAATTCAAGTGGTGAGCCGCAATATTGAAAGGGAAAGCAGTAAGAAAATAAGTAGAACGAGTGCAGATGCCTCCTATTCTAAAAGTTATAGCCAAGGTGTTGGCGGAAATTCTGGTGGATATTATCATGAAGAAGTAACTCACAATACTGAGTCTTATAATACTATTGATGAGAACGTGTTCAAGATAGCGCAAACATCACCTTTGTCTACTTTCTCTGTAGATGTGGACGCAGCTTCTTACTCAAATGTGAGAAGATTTATTTTATCGGGACAAAAACCAGATCCTGGAGCAGTTAGAGTAGAAGAGATGATTAACTATTTCAACTATGATTATGAAGACCCTAAAAACAATGATCCATTTTCTATTACTACTGAAGTAGGAGAATGTCCATGGTCTGATAATAAATTAGTGCATATTGGATTACAAGGAAAAAGAATTGATAAGTCTGATTTGCCGCCAAGTAACTTAGTGTTTTTGTTGGATGTTTCTGGATCAATGAATAACGCAAACAAGCTACCATTGTTGAAGAAATCTTTCTCGCTTTTAGTGAACGAATTAACTGATCAAGATAAAGTGTCAATCGTTGTTTACGCAGGTGCTGCAGGATTAGTATTGGAGCCAACAAAAGGTTCTGATGGAACTAAGATTTTAGAATCTCTCGAGAAATTAAGAGCAGGTGGTTCAACAGCAGGTGGTGCGGGAATTGAGTTGGCTTACAAAACTTGTCAGGCGAACTTCATTAAAGGAGGAAACAATAGAGTAATTCTTGCAACAGACGGTGATTTCAATATTGGGATGAGTTCTGATGCTTCAATGGAAGAACTGATTGTGAAGAAAAGAGAAACAGGTATATTCTTGACTTGCTTAGGATTTGGAACAGGGAACTTTAAAGATTCTAAAATGGAAACATTAGCTGATAAAGGAAACGGAAACTATGCTTATATCGATAACTTATTTGAAGCGAAGAAAGTATTGGTTTCTGAAATGGGAGCAACGCTATTAACCATTGCAAAGGATGTCAAAATTCAGGTAGAATTTAATCCAGCTATCATTGAGTCGTACAGATTAGTAGGATATGAAAATAGATTATTGAACAATGAGGATTTCAATGATGACACAAAAGATGCTGGTGAGATAGGAGCAGGACATTCGGTAACAGCTTTATATGAAGTCGTATTGAAAGGAGAGGGAACTGGAGATACTAAACCAGATGTTGATCCTTTGAAATATCAAACTTCTGATACAAAAACGCAATTCGGTGATGAAATGTTAACTGTGAAGTTCAGATACAAAGCGCCAGACGGAGATAAGAGTAAGCTAATTGAGAGAACATTACCGAACAAAATCACATCTGAGAATTCATTGTCAAACAATTTCAATTTCGCTGCTGCTGTTGCAGAGTTCGGAATGTTGTTGAGAGATTCAGAAAATAAAGGAACTGCAACTTTTGATCACGTGCTGACTATAGCTGCTAAAGCAAAAGGAAAAGATAAGAATGGCTATAGAGCAGAATTCTTAAGAATCGTAGACGCTTCTAAAGTAGTTTATGGGGTATAATCTTTAGGATAATGTTTAACCAAAAGGTATAAGTTGGCTTTTGATGTCAGCTTCCGGTACAGGTAGATGTGAGTCATCTTGTTCTGGTGAAAAGTAAATCTGATTCCCAGGTCGTTGAAGAGGTAATCCGTGTAACCAAATCCTCGGTCTGGGAAGAAGTTTTCTCCTAATACAGAAACAATTTTCTCAATTGAATCACCATATTTAATCTTGCCATTTACGGTGAGATTATTTTTGTATTTATCCTGTAAGTAAGTGCTCGAGAAGTTGATGTAAATTACCTTGCCGTCCTTTACGTAGGCTTTCCAAAGGCAATATTTGTTTTGATAATCGAAGATGTAAACTTGGTCAAAACCAATTAAGAAGACAACAGCCTTGCTCAAGTCATGATCACCATCAGTCCAAACCTTCTTTTCATCTTTGTATGACCTGATCTCCTTTGGAGTTCCCATTTCAGCAACGAGATCCTTAGTGTTCATCTCAATATAAATCTCGTCAAAACCTACAGGTGTTTGCATATTCATCTGAGCCAAACTCAAATGAGCAGAAAAAAGGAAACAAACAAGAGATAGTCTGCTTGTCATTAAATGAATATTGAAGTGATACTTTTCATAAGGCATCTATGAGAATTAAAAATATGAAATCTAACATCACAACACAAGTAAATCGAGCTTTTAACATTTAAAGAGTTGAAAATAGGTCCACCGTTTTGGAGAATTTCTGTTCTAGTTGAAGCAGTTCTCGTTTCATCTCAACTCCCCAAGCGTAAGCAGTTAAACTACCATCTGATCCAATGATTCGGTGGCATGGAATCAAAATACAAATGGGATTAGCGCCGTTGGCCGTTGCTAATGCTCTAATCGCTTTCTCATCTCCGTAGCGCTTTGACAAGTCTAAATAATTTTTGGTAGTACCAATTTCAACTTCTTGCAAGAGCGTCCATACTTTTTCTTGGAATTCAGTTCCAGAAGGCGCCAAAGGGATAGACCATTGCTTTAGGTTTCCTTTAAAATAGCTGTCTAATTCTGCTAATAGTGTTTTGAAAATAGGATGTTCATCAGCTGCTTTATCCTTCTCTTTGGCAAAGGTGAATCTGACTAAGGAATCATTGATCACCGTTGCTCGCATCCTTCCAAAAGGAGTTTCAAAGTCTTGCTTAAGTTCTGTGGATGACATAACTATTCGCTTGAGCTAATGAAGTGACCACCAAATCGTTTATACAAAGATGTTTTGGTAGCGTTGTGCTGTAATAGATTAATCCTGCAATGTCTTCAGCTGCCATAGGTTGATAGCCAGTGTATGCAGCATCTGCCATTTCTTTATCGCCATGGAATCTAACAGTTGAAAATTCTGTGTCCGCGGCTCCTGGAGCAATTTGAGTGACTTTGATTCCGTAAGGAAGAAGATCTAATCTCATTCCTTTAGTAATCGCATCAACTGCATGTTTAGAGGCGCAATAGACATTACCTTTTGGATACACTTCTTTACCAGCTGTTGATCCTATATTTATTATATGTCCTTCTTTTCGTTCAATCAATCCCGGAATCACGGCTTTCGAAACATAAAGCAATCCCTTCACATTTGTATCTATCATTTTATCCCAATCTTCTGAATCTCCATCTTGGATTGTATCTAGTCCGCTAGCCAAACCAGCGTTATTGATTAGGATGCCAACCTTCGCCCAATCTCCTTCTAATGATCCAATCTGAGATTTAACATCTGCCTCATTTCTCACATCAAAACACAAGGTCTTCACCTTAACTCCATGCTCAGTTTCTAAGCTCTCTTTGAGTTCTTTTAATCTTTCTTCTCTTCTGCCAGTGATGATGATGTCATGTCCATTTTGAGCAAACAGCTCAGCAGTGGCTTTTCCAAAACCTGCTGTTGCTCCAGTAATTAACGCTTTTTGTTTCATTTTGATTCAGATTGATACGATTGTGGATAAAACTAAGGATTAAAATTCCATCAATCATTTGAGAACTATTATTTTTATCCAAAATAAAATTCATGAGTTCAATTCAATTCGAGATTAAGGGAAATGTTGCAGTGATTAAGCTGAACAGGCCTGAAGTGTTTAATAGTTTCAATAAAGAAATGGCAGTTTCATTGCAATCTAGATTAGATGAATGTGAAGATGATGATAACATCAGAGCTATTTACATCATTGGAGAAGGAAAGGCATTTTGTGCTGGCCAAGACTTGCAAGAAGTAACTGATCCAAACGGACCTGAATTGACTTCAATTGTAAGAGATCATTACAATCCTATAATTGAAAGAATTAGAAACATTGAAAAACCATTTGTTGCTGCCGTTAACGGAGTTGCAGCTGGTGCTGGCGCAAACATTGCTTTGGCTTGTGATATTTGTGTTGCAACTGAATCGGCGAGCTTCATCCAAGCTTTTAGTAAAATTGGGTTGATTCCTGATTCAGGAGGAACATTCACTTTACCTAGATTAGTTGGGATGCAAAGAGCTTCAGCATTGATGATGTTGGGTGATAAAGTAGGATCAAAAGATGCTGAACAAATGGGGATGATTTATAAGTCATTTTCGGATGAAACGTTTGCAGAAGAATCTATGAAGATCGCTAGTAAGTTGTCTATTATGCCAACAAAAGGAATTGGATTAACAAAGAGAGCTTTGAACCTTTCTATGATATCTGATTTGGCAACACAACTCAAAGTCGAAGAAGAATTACAAACAATGGCAGGCAATACGCATGATTACAGTGAAGGCGTAGCTGCATTTTTAGA
>JBLFXO010000245.1:0-5605 GCA_047609865.1 Arenicella sp. | reverse complement strand
TCTTGTTTATACCCATTTTTCAATGAGAATTATCTTCGCCTTGCCTCTATTATGTCTTTTCTCATGCGGAACGACAGAAGGGGATAATGAATTCGGTCTTCTGGAAGAAACCGTAGAATCCGCAACTGAAATTGACTGGCTTTCATATGATGAAGACATCTTTGATGCCGCAAAACTTCAAAACAAACTTGTTTTATTAGAGGTAGGCGCCAATTGGTGTCATTGGTGTCATGTGATGGATGACAGTACTTATGCAAACGCTGAAGTTCAAGAATATCTGAATGAAAATTTTATCCTTTCGAGAGAAGATCAAGATTCACGCCCTGATTTATATACAGCCTACAAACCTTGGGGATGGCCAGCAATAATTGTTCAAGATGAAGACGGTAATGATATCATTAGATTGAGAGGGTATCAAGAACGAAAGAAGTTTTTGAAAATCTTGAAAGAAGTAGTAGCAAATCCAGTCCCACTTAAAGATGAGCAGATTTTTCAGGAAGAATATGTGGCTTCCAATGTTCTTGATGAGCAATTTGAAGCGAGAGTGGATCATGAAAAAGGAGGATATCCTTGGAAGAATAAATTCTTAACCGCTGCTGGAATCATTCAAGGATTGAAGATGAACGACAACCAAAAAATGAGAACCTGGACCTTGTTGACAATTCAACAATCATTTCTACTCGTAGATCCAGAATGGAGCGGAGTGTACCAATATTCGGCTAAAAAGTCATGGAACAATCAACATTATGAAAAGCTGCTAAAAACGCAGGCTGAGTATATAAAGGCATATTCAATTTTTGGTTCGTATACTCAATATGGGGCTGCAATTGTCAGGGCCGAAGGAATCAAAGATTATTGTGATCGCTTTTTCGGCAACTCAAATCCACTTTATTGGAACAGTCAAAATGCGGACCTTATTTCAGGCGTTCATTCTGAGGAGTATTTTAAGCTGTCAGACGAAAAGAGATTGCAGCAAGGAATCCCTTCAGTTGATGAAAAAATCTACCTCAAAGAAAACGCATTATTGGCAGATGCGCTACTTTATTTGTGGGCTGCAACTGGGGATGCCGAGTACTTTGAAAAAGCAGATAAAATGCTCACAGAAATCCTTTCAAAATATAAATCAGGGAACGGCCTTTATGTCAGAGAAATAGGTAAAGCTGATGTTTTCTCATTTGAGGACAACAGAGCACTTCTTGACTTCATAATGAAAATGTATCAGTTAAGTGGTGAAGACAAATACTTGAAAGAAGCCGAAGATTTAGGAATATCCATTCAGATGAATTTTGAGATGGTAAGAGGCTTTGTTTCTGTGATGGGCAAGGGGAAATTACTTCAGTCTTATGTTGCGCTAGATAACTTGAACGCTGCGTTAACATTTAATCTACTTTATCATTTAAGCGCTAAAGAAGAATTCTTAATCGTAGCTAAAACAGCCTACCAAAATACTGATAAAGCAAGTTTACATGAAAAGGTGAGCTACCTTCCTCTACTTCAAATGGCAGAAGAACAATTGGCAGAAGAACCTTTTCATGCCGTATTTCTAAATGATGGCAAACAAAAGAAATTAGGACAACAATTGTACGCCCAACTTTTGCTTCATCCTTCACAGTATTTCACCTTTGAATGGCTATCTTTAGATGAGATGTCGGCAGAGCAAGAAATGATGTATGGTGGTTTACCTGCCGGAACATTGTTCATGTGCACTTCATCCTACTGTTCAGCACCTATGTATGATGTTGAATCACTGAAAACCTTTTTAAAGAACATTTAAATGATTCCAATTCATGATTTGCAGGATGCCAGCCCCTTTGAAATAAAGGTAAATGAACTGGGAGATAAAGGCAATTATGACACTACCGAACATCACCGTCATAATTACTTTGAATTGTTCTTTTTTGAAACTGGTGGAGGAAAACACGAAGTTGATTTCGTAGACTTTGACAATCTTGATTGCAGCATTCAAATTGTTGCTCCAGGTCAAGTTCATCAGATGAAAAGAGAGCCAGGTTCTAAAGGCTTTGTGGTTCTTTTTGAAACTTCGGTTTTTGAGAAAGAGGCGCTCATTTCTAACTTCTTATTTGACCATATTTGCTATGATGTCAATGAGAACAGCCCTATATATACCTTTGAAAAAGAAGTTCAAGCTCAGGTTTTAGGACTTTTTAAATCTATCTGGAAAGATTTTCAATCAGAAGCTGCGCTTAAGAATGACTTCATCAAAGCCAATCTGTCTTTAGTGTGCATCCAATGCATTAGAACACTTGGTGGTCAAATTGAGAAATCAAAAAATCAGAAGACTTATGAATCCTTCAGAAGATACTTGAACTCCAATTTTAGATCAGTAAAGAAGGTAAAAGAGTATGCAGCTCAATTAGGAGTGACAGAAAAGCAATTAAATGAGATTGTGTCCACCAAAACAGGATCTTCAGCGAGTGTTATAATCTATAAGCAAATCATCTTAGAGGCTAAAAGACTATTAAATATGGGGCTTTCAACCAAAGAGGTAGCCTATGATTTGAGCTTTGAAGATCCTTCCCATTTCTCTAAATTCTTCAAGAAACAAAGCGGAATCTCTCCTTCTGAATTCCAGAAAATACATCTTTAAGTCGCAATTGTACCTTTCCTTTAAAGTGCTTATGACTTAACTTTGAGGATAGAAAACTACTATTATGCTTAAAACGAAACTATTAATTACATTCAGCTTACTTTTTGCTTGTGCAAACGCTCAAACAACTTGGTATGAGATTCCTACTGGAGTTGATACTAAGCTAAACACCATAAGCTTTTCAAGTCCAAGTGTAGGATTTATAGGTGGTAACGATACACTTTTATTGAAAACTACAGATTCAGGTGCTACTTGGAATCAAGTCAGTTTTTCAGGAGTGACAGTCTTTCCTGGGGGTGAACACATTTTAGATATTCAGTTCATCAATGAAAGCTTGGGGTACATGATAGTTGGGCCCTATGGTGGCATGTATAAAACAATTGACGGCGGATCAAATTGGACTCAGGTTTTGGCCTCTGCAAATTTGTGTTTTTTAGAAACAATTTACTTTTTTTACGATAACAATGGGTTTATAGGAGGCTCGGGATGTTTTGAAGGCGAGCTGATAGATCAATGTGATGGCACATCTACGAGTCCTGCGTCTACCAGTGGTAACGGAAACTCCTCCTCAGATAACATTACAGACTTTGATTTTTTCACGGCTAGTTATGGTCTTGCTTCAAGCGCCGCAGGAAGAATGTACAGAACTACTGATGGCGGTCAAAACTGGGATAGTATTCATGTAAATGTTGGGCCCGGGCTTGAAATTACTTCAGTTGAAATCATTAATGACTCAGTTGCTTATGCAGGCGCTTCATTACCTGGAGGTCATAGCGGTGTCCTAAAAACAATTGATTCTGGTTTAAATTGGATAATAGATAATTATACGCCATTCCCTGTCTTGTCAATGAATTTTCATGATGTTCATTTGGGTGCTAACGGCACTTTGTATGCTCCTTGTACTATGACTTCAACAAGTGGTTATAGGATTTTTGAAAATACCGTTCCTGGCTTTGCTTCTCCTCCAAGTGGATATTGGCAGCATGCTATCGTTGATCATCCAATTTATGACATGGTTTCTCAGGCGGATACCATTGTTTGGGGTGTGGGTGACAGCGGTTTAGTGGTAGTCAATGTTCCTCCTTCTTGGCTCAGCGTAAGTGAGACAATGGCAGAAGAAGATTTTGAAGTTTATCCGAACCCTTTTGAATCAATTATTAATCTTGATTTAAATGGTTATGTGAATCCCACCTTGATGATTCTTGATGCCCAAGGAAGAATAGTAGAACAAAAAGTGATTAGCACATCTCAACAAGACTTATCATTCTTAGAAAAAGGAATTTATGTATTTGTCTTAACAGACGGAGAAAGTAAAAGCATCACGAGAGTTGTTAAGCGTTAATCAGAAAGAATTCTCTCCGTCAGAATTCGAGAAAATACATTTTTAAGTCGGAATTGCACCTTTCTAATGCAGTATGTGTAGACTAACTTTGTAGAGAGAAAAACTACAATTATGAAATGCTTTAGTATTCATACATCCAATTAAAAAAATATTTATCATGTATAAGACGACATTATTCATTGCATTCAGCTTAATATGCGCATTTGCAAACGCTCAACAACTTGGTATGAAATTCCTACTGGAGTTGACAATAAACTTAATACGATTGATTTTCCCTCCATCAATGTTGGATACATTGGTGGTAACGACACCCTTTTACTCAAAACTACAGATGGTGGTGAAAATTGGTCTGAAATTGATTTCGCAGGCGTTACTGTTTTCCCAGGAGGTGAGGATATTTTAGATATCAACTTTGTTGATGACAATATAGGATACTTGACTGTCGGACCTTATGGAGGCACATTTAAGACATCTGATGGAGGTTTTAATTGGGCACCTTTAGCTACAATGGGGAGTTGTTACAATCAAACCAACTTTTTCTTTGCTGAAGATGATGGTTTCATTGGTGGGTCTGGTTGTTTCACTGCTGAAGAGATTGAAATTGTTTCAAGTGGACCGGCTGCTTTTGCAATGTTAGAGACCGACTTTACGGGAGGGAGTAATATCATCACTCAGATTGATTTCTTAGATTCAGATTTTGGTATGGCATCAAGCTCAGGTGGTCAAATTTTTAGAACTACTGACGGTGGTGTGAATTGGGATACAATTCCGTCTAGTTTACATGATTCAATTCCAATCACATCTATGAATATTATTGATGATACCTTGGCTTATGCGGGTTATGACGCTAATGGTGGCGGATTTGGAATCCTGATGTCAACAGATGCCGGTTTAACTTGGGCAGAAGATATGAACTCAGCAACATTCTATTACCCGGCATTTTACGAAGTTGTTCAATCAAACCATCAGCGCACTTATGTGGCTGCTGTTCCTTCAGGTGGGTCGGCCACTGGCGGCCTTATTTTCGAAGATAATGGTACATTCTGGAATTACTGGGATGTTGACCAGCCGGTATATGCCATGGAAACGTATTCTGATTCTGTCGTTTGGGCAGTAGGTGATAGCGGCTATGTTGTGGTTAATGTTCTACCATCAATGTTATCAATCGAACAAGAAGTTACGAATGAAAATTTCGAAATTTATCCGAACCCTTTTGAATCAATAGTTAATCTTGATTTGGATGGATTCGTGAATCCAACCTTGATGATTTTTGATGCGCAAGTAAGAATCGTAGAACAAAAAGTAATTAGCACATCTCAACAAGACTTATCATTCTTAGAAAAAGGAATTTATGTATTTGTCTTAACAGACGGAGAAAGTAAAAGGATGACGAGAGTCATCAAGCATTAATTAATGCAGCCTCGGTTGATTGTCTTTTCTGCCAATAGCAAATAGGTAATTGATGCTGAATTGGAAGTACTGATGACGTTGAGTATCTCCTGTAGCATTAGTTCTGTGATCTGTCAATCCGTATTGGTAAGCCGCATGAAAACCAAATTGCTCGTATTGATAACCTAAGCTGGCCTTTAATCCAAAATCAAATGATGTTAAACCTGTTGGGCTACTTGATTCACTGAAAGTTTCTTCATATGCAG
>JBLFXO010000244.1:0-5623 GCA_047609865.1 Arenicella sp. | reverse complement strand
ATTAGTTTCACCCACCTTTGTTCTAAAGCCTAATCCTTTAAGAATTCCTTCGATTTTCGTAATGTGAGCTTTATTCCAAATTGAACCTGCAGGTGCTGTGATTCCAATCAAGTCCCCTTTAATTAATCCCATTGGCTTTTTTGCTGGAGCTTCAATTTCATCCTGAAAAGATGATAAAGCATAGGCCCCGACTGCTAATCCGGCAGTGTTTTTGATGAATTTCCTTCTCTGCATAAGGTTAAAATAACGAAAACTATACCAGTTTTGGTGCTACGAATAATAAAATGAACTAATTTTGTAAGAAATTAAGAAGATGGCTGAAGCAAGAGTTCCCGTTACACTATACGCAGAGATGACACCAAATCCCTTAACCATGAAGTTCGTGGCCAATAAGTATTTGTTGATTGATAATGCAACCGTTGAATTTACTTCAATGGGCGAAGCTAAAGGTTATTCACCGCTTGCTGAAGCTTTATTCCAATTCCCATTTGTAGACGGTGTCTTCATTTCTGGTAACTTTATTACGATCACAAAAACAGATAATGTTGATTGGGATTTCATTGTAATGGAAGTAAGAGATTTTATTAGAGAATGGATTGCTGACGACAAAGAGGTGTTGATTATGATGCCAACAATTGAAGTTAAAAGTGAAGAGGAACAAGCGGTAAGAAAAGCTTTTTCTCCATCTGACCATGATGAAACCATTCTTGATTTGCTAGAGCAATATGTTCGACCTGCTGTTGAAAATGACGGTGGAGCAATTGAGTATGTTGGATTCGAAGAAGGAGTTGTAACAGTTGAACTTAAAGGTTCATGTTCAGGATGTCCATCTTCTAGTGCCACATTAAAAGGTGGAATAGAACAATTACTAATGGCAAATATTGATGCCGTTAAAGAAGTTGTTGCTCTTTCTGCTTAAACCGTTGCTGGTTCGTGGTAAAGAACAGGCTCTTCTATTTCTTGATCTCTAAATACAATATCAAAATCTTCTAGTTCCTTTAAAATTGGCTGATAAATTTCTTTGTGGATTGGTAAACGAACACCTTTCATTGTAATCGTTCCGTTCATGATCAACTTCGCACAAATTGCACAAGGCAATCCTACTGTGTTGCTCATTGCTGTGTATGTTTGATCTTCTCCTTTTGAAACCATACTTGAGTTGATCTCTTTGAATTCACCATTCATAACATAAACAAACTTGTGCCACATAACTATCATGTCCTTGTCATCTGATTCAAGACACCATTTTTCTTCTAAAATCTTTTGAAGGAAGAATGCTGGAGTCACATCTTCTGTGAATGCCATTTGTGTCTTTTCAAAAATACCAAGCCAAACCAGCTTGTCCCAAATGATGTCATCCATATCAATCTTGAGGTAGTGACGTAACTTCAATTCAACAGAATCATTTGGATTGTACGGTAAGAATGAATTAATAAAGTCACGCTTAGTCATGTCTTTACTTCCTTCTAAAGTATAAGAATCATCAGTTGCTCCAAGTTGAACAAATGTGTCCCAAGCTTTTGAAAAGCCTTTTCTTCTGAAAGTACCTCTATAAATTGTCGGAATATCTTCTAAACCATATTTCTCTCTGTATTTAAGAGAATCTCTGTTAGCATATCCTTCAAAGTCACCGTGACCTTCAATATTTATAATTTCCGTTCTCCTGAAAAGCTTGTTGTAAGGGATGTATTTGTATTGGCCTTCTTGAATAAATTTAGCAGCACTACCTTGTCCTGCAAGTACTACGTTTCTTGGGTTCCAAGTGAATTTGTAATTCCATGGATTGTCATCACTTTCAGGCGCGATTAATCCTCCAGTAAACGATTCAAATATGTGCAATTTCCCCCCTCTATCCTCAATCTCATCCAAAATCTTCTTGGCTGACATATGATCGATTCCAGGATCTACTCCAATTTCATTCATGATAATGATTCCAGCAGCTTCAGCTTCTTCTTGTAGCGCCTTCATCTCCTTTGAAATATAAGAAGGTGTGATGAGGTTGGTCTTGAATTTAACGCAATCTCTTGCCACGTCAATGTGGAATCGTGCAGGTAGCATTGAAATTACAATATCTGCCCATTCAATCAATGGAGCTCTTTCTTCTGCATCTAATGCATTAACTGAAAAGCCCTCTGCTCTTGAACAACCAGCAACTTTTGACTTAGCCAATTCGGCATCTCTATCCACCACTTTTATTTGCCAATCTTCTGATTCTGCGTTCTGTGTGAAGTATCTAAGCATTGATGAAGCCGATAATCCAGCGCCAATTACAAGAATGTTTTTCATTATGAATCGTATTTGAACAGCTAAAATACTAGAAAAACTAAGAGATGAAACGAAAAGATGCGGGATTTTATCAACCACTTTTAACAACGTATTTAGTTTACGTTCTACTATCCGATCATTGTATCAAATATTAGAATTATGAAAACAATTTTTTCAATTTACAACAAGATCAAAGTCAAAGAGGTTTCTTACGAAACAGGGGATAACTTTGTAACTGCCCACTGCGAGGTTCTTATGAATGATGAGGTGATAGATACGAAGCTGATAATCACTCATTCTGATTTGAATAGAATCATTGCAAAGATAGTTTCTCTTGGCTTCGAATTCAAGGTTGATAACATCTCAAGGCTGGACTTTGAAGACGGCACAGAAATCATTGATTACAAATTTGAAAATGTATTTGGAGAAAATATTGTTTTGGAAAACTTCCAGTTCAATCAAGAAATTAAAAGAATAAGAGCATAATTATGAAGAGTTTAATCAATGAATTGGGCTTTAGTCCGCAATTTAATATCAAAGCAAACCTTTCAGTTTCTGAATTGATGAATCATGACATGATCTATGTTTATCATCACCTTGCGGCTGGAACCATGGTAGAGTTGAAACGTTCTTCAGAGAATTTAAATGGGGACCCTGTTTTTAAAGTTTTTTATAAATCATTCCTTCTTGGAACAGTAGCTGTCAGCGGAATAATGAAATCTTTTTACGAGCAAGAGCAAACTGTTTTGGCAGAGATCTCTGCCATATCTAAAGATAAGTATCTACCTATTAATAAATTGGACATACAATTAGGGGTTCAGTCATTTCAAAAGGCTAGTTAGAAAAAACAAGGTCATTTTTCTCATCATCCTAGACAACCAAAGGGCTTTAACTTCCGTATTTAGTAAAAAAGTAATATATTTACAGAAATGCGAAAACTTTTTAGATGCCTAGTGTAACTATTTGGGTCATTAGATTGTTTAACGTAGTAAGAAACGAAACTTTGAAAAATGAAAAAAACATTACTTTCTGGGAGTTTGATTGCAGTATTAGCAATTTCTTCTTGTACTGATCACGAGATTATTCCGCCGCCAGTACCTTTAGTAAGTCTTGATTGCCTTTGTGAAGGTTCTATTGAAACAATGACCGGTGATTCTTCATTAATATATAATGATACTTGTACTTATTCATCAACAAAGACGATTAGTACAACAACTCTTTCTGACGCACAATACCAAACACAGGCACAGAATACAGGGATGAATCAAGGTTTTGAATTGGAAATGCGTAACTTATTTTGGACGGATGATGGAACTAACAGACCTACTTCAACTGATTGGCAAGCATTCTTCAATAATGCAGTAACTAGTTCTCCTGACTATTCTACAAATCCTGTGGACAATGGTGTAGTTGTAAGGTGGACAGATCCTAATGGGAATATTTGGGTGAGTGATACAACATTAGATTGTGTATCAAACTTCACTTATAACCTTTTCTCTTATGATTCTGATACGACAGGTGAGTACATGCAATTTGATGCAGTATTTAATTGCAGAATGATTAATTCTGATTACGGAACTATTGACAGTGCGAGATGTTTAGAGAATGCGCATATGAAATCTGCCTTTAGACTAGACTAACAAAGCTTTAACAAAATTATATCCAAAGGGAGGTTCTTGAGAATCTCCCTTTTTTTTATTAACTTGGTGAAACGTCTTAGACATTTTTAATGGAAGAAGTATTAAGGATTGCTATCATAGGTGACTTTAATTTTGCTTATAACTCACACAATGCAACTAATCAAGCTTTGCAGCATGTTGAGAAAGTTCTCGATCAACCCTTGAATTTTTATTGGCTGAACGAAAAAGAATGTTGTGAGCAAAATGAAGATTTCTACCAAAATTATGATGGAGTAATTATTGCTCCAGGACCATACCGTCAGCCTTTTTATTTCAATTCAATTATCTCCAAACTTTTAGAGAAAGATGTTCCAGTATTAGGAACTGGTGATTGCTTCAAATTACTGGTAGAGACTTACTTTAAACAAAAGGGTTTCGATTTAGGACAAGAGAAAATCATATCAGATAATCTCATTGATGGGAATCAGTTTACAGGGATTACATTAGAGAAACTATCAGACGAATTCAGCAAACTTTATATGACTAAAGGTAATGTTGAATACAGTTCATCTAGATATTCTATTTTACCCCAATATTCTGACGTTCTAAATGAGGGATTTGAAATAGGCGCAAGAAATCAATACTTTGACCCGGAGATTTTGAAATCAAGAACGCATAGCTTTTTCTTATTTACCATGTTTTGTCCACAGGTACTTTCGACATCTGATATGCCTCACCCAATATTCACGTACTTTATTAAAAATACAAGAAGAATATTTGACATTAAAGCGACCGCTTCTTAAGCAGGCTCTAACTCAATTAGAATTTGGTTTTTTTCAACGTTTTCTGAAGGACTAACCAGGATTTTTTTGATGCTACAATCGTTCTCTGCTTTCAAAACATTTTCCATTTTCATGGCCTCAAGAATAAGGATTGCGTCTCCTTTTAGTAAGGTATCGCCTTCTTTTACAATAACATCCAAAACTTTTCCGGGCATTGGAGCCTTGACATCAGCGTTCAAATTTTCAACCGCTCTTTTGATTCCCATGCTGTCTAAAACTAAATCAAGTTTGTTTTTAAACACTAAGTCATGAGTGTGGTGTTGATGCCTTATTGTCATTGACTTATTGTCAAAATCAACGGATAAAACCTCTAGAATTTCTGACTCATTTCCAGATGAAATTTTAAAAACATTTTTACCCAAATTATCGATATTTAAATCCGAAGACGGGTCATTTAATTCAAACGTTTTAATTAGGTTTTCCATAATAGACGATTTTAAGTATGCTAAATTAACTATAAAAGTTTAAATTTATTGGTCTACATAAGTTCACAAAGTTGATTTACAATTTTTTGTGCGGATGTGAAAGACTAACAGCTACTCAGGTATTTACCCATTGAAGACTAATTATTGAATCATGAAAAAAAGTTTAAAACTCCTCTTATTTGGATTCGCAGTATTCTTTTCTGCACCAAGTTTATTCGCGCAATTAGATACAAAACACTACATCCCTCCTATGTTTGGAAGAGAAGATGAAGGAACTCATTACATTGTTTTGAGCACACCATCTACAACGCCTTTTGATGTGACTATCACTGATGGTTCAGGAACGATAATTACTACTCAAAACATTTCAAATGTTTCATCAAGTAGTTACCTTCTAGGTGCTGGAGTCGCGACTCAATTCTTAGTACAAGAAAGTGAATTGAACACCGTGATGGCAAATGAAGGCTTGATT
>JBLFXO010000243.1:0-5631 GCA_047609865.1 Arenicella sp. | reverse complement strand
GTGTCAGAAACTAACAATTTCCCTAACATCTTTCTTTCTGTATAAATGTCTTTATCTCCTGGTCTAGCGAAATAGATACGTTCAAACGAGCATTGTTTAAGTTCCCTTGGGGTATTAATTTCGTGCTCTGAAACTTCACCATTTTTCTTAATGATTAAGGCGTGTCCTGGTTTCACTTCATTAATATCTTCTATGGCAACGTTAAAGGCAGTTTGAATTACTGGTCTCTCAGAGGTTACCACACAAATCTCATCATCTTCGTACCAGAAAGCAGGTCTGATTCCGTTAGGGTCTCTTAGTACGAAAGCATCCCCATGTCCTAGCAGTCCACACATTGCATATCCACCATCCCAATATTCAGATGATTTCTTAAGGATTTTAGGGATGTCCATGTTTTGTCCTATCAAATTATAGACATCTCTATTTGAATAACCTTCCGGTTTATATTGAGCGTAAAGTTCTTGGTTTTCTTCATCTAAGAAGTGACCTATCTTCTCCAGCACTGTAACTGTGTCAGCTTTTGCTTTTGGATGTTGACCTAACTTCAATAATCTATCAAACAATTCATCATTATTTGTCAAGTTGAAGTTACCGGCAACGATTAGATTTCTTGTTTTCCAGTTATTCTGTCTTAAAAATGGATGACAAGATTCAATTGCGTTTCTTCCGAAGGTTCCATATCTTAAATGTCCTAAGAAAAGTTCACCAGTAAACCCAGCGTTCTTCTTTAAATATTTAATGTCTTTCAATAATTCTGGATCTATATCCTCAATTTCATTGAACCTCTTGTTTACATGTTTAAAGATATCTTGAATAGGCTTTTGATCCACAGACCTTTTCCGGCTGATGTATCTTTCGCCTGGTTCAACATCAAATTTGATGTTCGCTAAACCTGCTCCATCTTGTCCACGGTTGTGCTGCTTCTCCATTAGGAGGTACATCTTATTCAGGCCATAAAAGGCCGTCCCGTATTTTTCAAGATAAAATTCTAGTGGTTTTTTGAGTCTTAAAAGTGCTATTCCGCACTCGTGTTTTATAGGATCGCTCATTTATGTATCTTTGAGCGTGCAAAAATAGGAAAGACATTGGGATAAATGGCATTCTAAAATTAATTCTAATATTTTTTCGGCTATCCTTTGTTAATAAATTTAATCCTTGTACATTTGCACCCCCAATTTAGGGGAATAGTATATAAACTTAAATACAAATATTGTGGATACACTAAGTTATAAAACGATTTCAGTCAATAAAGAAACTGCTGATAAGAAGTGGTTGTTGGTTGATGCCGAAGGACAAAAGCTTGGACGTCTTGCAAGTAAGGTTGCTTTCCTTCTTAGAGGGAAACACAAACCTAATTTTACTCCTCATGCTGATTGTGGTGATAACGTAATTGTTATTAACTCTGAGAAAATCGAATTGAGTGGGAATAAAATGGAGGTTAAAGAATATATCAGACACACTGGTTATCCAGGAGGTCAGAGAACTCTTACTGCTAGAGAAGTGATGGAGAAACATCCTGAGAGATTAGTTGAGAAGGCTGTTAAAGGGATGCTCCCAAAAAACAAATTAGGAAGTGCTTTATACAAAAACCTTAAGGTTTACGTTGGTACTGAGCACGGACAAGATGCTCAGAAGCCAGAAGCAATTAAATTGGATTCAATTAAATAATCAATATGAGTGTTATTAATACATTAGGTAGAAGAAAATCTGCTGTTGCTCGTGTTTATCTTTCAAAAGGGAAGGGAAAAGTTACAATAAACAAAAGAGATGTGAGTGAATACTTCGCAACTCCAGTTTTATTGGAAAAAGTAAACCAACCTTTTAACTTAACTGAGACTTTAGGCAAGTATGACGCTAAAATCAATGTTGCAGGTGGAGGAGTTAATGGACAAGCTGAAGCAATCCGTTTAGGGATTTCTAGAGCTTTAGTTAAAATTGACCCTGACTACAAGCCATTGTTAAAAGCTGAAGGCTTGATGACTAGAGACCCAAGAATGGTTGAGAGAAAGAAACCAGGACAGAAGAAGGCAAGAAAGAAATTTCAGTTCTCGAAACGTTAAAAGTTTCTACTATCTATGGCTGGTCGAATTTGTCGACCGCCGTTTAGTATCTAAATTATTAAGATTCGGTCACAGACTGACTACTTAGTAGTTGCTTCTAATCAGCAAAGTGTTGACGAAGTAAAAAAGAAAGTAAACATACTGTTTGGTCATTGAGCGTAGTCGAAATGCAAACAGTAGTAAATTAAATCAAAATGGCAAGAGCAAATTTTGAAGAATTATTAGAAGCGGGTGTACACTTTGGTCACCTGAAAAGAAAATGGAATCCGTACATGTCTCCGTATATCTTTACAGAGAAAAAAGGAATCCACATTATCGATTTAAATAAAACAATCGTACAACTTGATCAAGCTTGTGCTGCATTGAAACAAATCGCTAAGTCAGGAAAGAAAATCTTATTCGTAGCTACAAAGAAACAAGCGAAAGAAATAGTGGAAACTAGAGTTAAGACTACCAAAATGCCTTTCATTACTGAAAGATGGTCAGGTGGGATGTTAACTAACTTTGGTACAATCAGAAAAGCTATCCGTAAAATGGAATCTATCGATAAGATGGAAGAAGACGGAACAATGAAGACTTTATCTAAAAGAGAGCGTCTTCAAATGTCAAGAACTAGAGCAAAATTAGACAAGAATTACGGTTCTATTGCTGAGATGACTAGAGTTCCTGCAGCAGTTTTCGTAATTGATGTATTAAAAGAACACATTGCAGTTGCTGAGGCAAATAAATTGGGTATCCCAACTTTTGCAATGGTTGATACAAATTCAGATCCTAGAGATATTGATTTCATTATTCCTTCAAATGATGATGCAACTAAATCTATTGCTAAAATTTTAGATAAAGTTTGTGACGCAATCAACGAAGGATTAGAAGAAAGAAAAAACACAAAAGATAAAGTGAAAGCTGAAAAAGAAGAAGCTAAAGAAGCTAAAGAGGCGAAAGGTGCCAAAGAAGCTAAAGAAGCTAAATCTGAAGAAGCAAAAGCTTAATTATAATATTATTAAGATGAGTACTACAGTAAAAGTTACTGCCGCAGAGGTAAACAAATTAAGACAGGCTACAGGTGCAGGGATGATGGACTGCAAAAAGGCCCTAGTTGAAGCAGAAGGTGATTTTGATAATGCAATTGATGTTCTTCGTAAGAAAGGACAAAGAGTTGCAGAGAAAAGAGCTGACAGAGATTCAAGTGAAGGTGCAGCTGTTTCTAAAATCAATGCTGATAACACCTTAGGTGTTACTATCGTATTGGGATGTGAAACTGATTTCGTTGGGAAAAACGAAAGCTTTTTAGCACTTGCTAACCAATTCGCTGATATCGCTCTTAACTTAAATAGTAAAGATGAATTGTTAGCTGCCGATTTTGGTGGAATGACAGTTGCTGAAAAATTGATTGAGCAAACAGGAGTTATCGGTGAGAAATTAGAGATCACTGCTTTTGAAAAATTAGAAGCTCCATATGTAGGTACATATGTTCATATTAACAGAATTGGTGCTTTAATTGGTTTGTCAGCGAAAGTTGATGATGCGGCTGAAGTGGGTAAAGATGTTTCTATGCAGGTCGCTTCTATGGGAGCTACTCAATTATCTTACAAAGATTTTACAGCTGATTTTGTTGCTTCTGAAACTGAAGCTAGAATTGCAGTTATCGAAAAAGAAAATATCGAATTAGGAAGATTAGGGAAAACGCTTAAGAACGTTCCTCAATTTATCTCAATGCATCAATTGACTCCCGAAGTTATGGCGCAAGCTGAAACTGACGCTAAAGAGCAATTAGCATCTGAAGGTAAGCCAGAGCAAATCTGGGATAAAATACTTCCTGGTAAGATTGACAGATTTATTTCTGACAATACAACACTAGATCAAGAGAAATGTTTATTGGATCAAAAGTTCATTAAAGATGAGAAGATGACAGTTGGCGATTACGTAGCTTCTAAAGGAGCTGGAGTAGAAGTGACTGGTTTCAAGCGCGTTTCGCTTGGTTAAATTATTTAATTAAATCCTGACTTTTTAAAGTCAGGATTTTTTTTGCTTAAAAACTATGTATAAAAGAGTATTACTCAAATTAAGTGGAGAAGCTTTAATGGGCGACAAGAATTTCGGGATAGACAATAAACGTCTTGAAGAATACGCCAAAGACATTAAAGAACTCTATGACGAAAAGGTTGAAATTGCTATCGTAATCGGAGGTGGTAATATATTTAGAGGAGTACAGGCAGAAGAAGGTGGAATGGATAGGACCCAAGGAGATTATATGGGAATGTTAGCGACCATGATTAATTCTATGGCATTGCAGGCCTCTCTTGAAAAAGAAGGTATTTATACCAGACTTCAATCCGCAATTGAAATGAAAGAAATTTCAGAACCTTACATTAAAAGAAGAGCGGTTAGACATCTTGAGAAAAGAAGAGTTGTCATTTTTGGAGCTGGAACTGGAAGTCCCTACTTCACTACAGATTCTGCTGCTGCATTAAGAGCTATTGAAATTGAAGCTGATGTTATCTTAAAAGGAACTCGAGTAGATGGTATTTACACGGCTGATCCTGAAAAGGATCCTACTGCTACAAAGTATGATCACATCACTTTTGAAGAAGCATATAATAAAGGGTTGAGTGTAATGGATTTAACTGCATTTACTCTTTGTAGAGAAAATAACGTTCCGGTTATTGTCTTTGATATGAACAAAAAAGGAAATCTCAAAAAAGTTGTGATGGGTGAAAAAATTGGTACTTTAGTAACAGTTTAAAATTCAAAATTATAATGGAAGAAGAAATCCAAATGTTGATGGAAGAGGCGAAGGACTCGAATGTGAAGTCTTTTGATCACCTAAGAAATGCACTAGAAAAAATTAGAGCCGGAAGAGCAACTCCTTCAATGCTAGATAGCGTTCAAGTTGAAGCTTATGGCGCAAAGGGGCCTTTAAATCAGGTTGCCAACGTAAACACTCTTGATGCTAGAACAATTACAGTTCAACCATGGGATAAATCTAACCTGGATGCCATTACAACAGGAATTATCAATGCCAATATAGGTTTGAATCCACAGAATAATGGTGAAATGATCATTATAAACGTTCCGGCATTGACAGAGGAACGTAGAATTGATTTAGTAAAGAAGGCGAAGTCAGAAGGTGAGCATGCTAAAGTTTCAATTCGTAATAACAGAAAAGAGGCAAACGATTATATCAAAAAACTAAAAGATGATGGTCTTTCTGAAGATCGTCAAAAAGATCTTGAAGGGCAAGTTCAGGTCTTAACAGATAGTTCAATCAGAAAAGTAGATGATTTGATTGTTGCTAAAGAAACTGATATCTTAAAAGTATAATCTCGATACATTTTAGTTCGGCTTTGCCTCAACTAAAACACTCGATTTGACTTTTATTAAACTGAGAGGACTTTTTAGGCCTCTTTTTTTTGTTGTAAATTTTGGGTTTGATATACGTTGTCGCAACTAATGAAAAAATATTACATCTATATTTTGAAATGTGCTGATGACTTGTACTATGTCGGTTTAACTGGAAATGTCACACAAAGATTGAAGGAACATCAAGAAGGTTATTTCGAAGGCTCCTATA
>JBLFXO010000242.1:0-5634 GCA_047609865.1 Arenicella sp. | reverse complement strand
AGAACGATTACTGGATTATCCGTGACGTATCGTACATCACTGGATGTAATGTATATGTATATAACCGATGGGGACAAAAGGTATTTGAATCTGAGAATTATGATAACACTTGGGGAGCAACTAGTCAAAGTGGAGAAAAACTTCCAGATGGCGCCTATTACTACATCATAGAGTGTGCTGGTGAATTGAAATACAAAGGTGACATCAGTATCTTAAGTCTTAAAAAATAATAACCTATTAGTAAAATGAAGAATATGAAACTTAAAACAATAATTTTCTCGATAGCATTAGTAACAATGGGTTATGAGTCTCTAGCTCAACAATTGCCGGAGTCCAACTTATATACTTTTAATAAATACAATATCAACCCAGCTTATTCAGGGTTTAATGATTGCCTTGAATTAAATGGTAGTCACCTGAGTCAATGGGTAGGGATAGATGGTGCGCCAAGTACTAATTATTTCTCTGCACATTCTGGTCTGGGAGAGAACATGGGGATTGGTGGAGGAATTATCCTTGACAAAGCTGCTTTTATTAGTCGCTTCTCCGCAAAAGCATCTTATGCCTACCGAATTAAGTTAGGTGATGACCATAACCTTAGGTTTGGATTGTCTGCCGGTTTGTTTCAGGTCAAGGTTGATGCTACTTCTGCCATTGTCGATGATGTCACCGATGAAGTGGTAAGTGGAGGTGCTCAAAGTGGTATGAATTTTAATTCCGATTTTGGTATCTTCTACAATTTGAAAGGTTTTCAACTGGGAGTTTCTATTCCTCAAGTTTTTGAAACAGAAGCCAAATTGCAGTTTCAAGGTATTGACGGTTTCACAGAAAAAAGACATTATATTGCTTATGCAGGATATGATTTACAACTGAATGATAAATGGAGTGCAGAACCATCTTTAATGTATAAAACAGCACAAAGTGGGTTAAGTCAACTGGATATCAATGCTATGGTAACATATAATAAGTTCATATCAGTCGGTGCAGGATATAGGACTCATGTTGGCGTCTTGGCTAGATTAGGTGTAAATATCAAAGACCAATTTATGCTAGGGTATGCATACGAATTTGCAGGAGCTAATATCTCGTCTTATGGTTCAGGTTCTCACGAAATAATGCTTGGAATTAAATTCTGTAAAGAAGTAAAACCAGCAAATATGGGCTCTTTTGAAACTGGCGAAAGTGCTCCAGATTTATCTGAGGAAATTGTTGAAGAAGTTGAGGAGGTGACTGAAGAAGCTGTAGAAGAAGAAATAGAAAAGGCAGAAGAAGTCGTTGTTGAAGAAGTCATTGTTGAAGAAGCGATTGAAGAAATGGTTGTTGAAGAAGTCATTGAAGAAAAAGTTCCTGACTTTAAGGAAACATATAAGCCAAAGATCCTGTTCCCGTATAATGATGGAGAAAACTTTGACTTATCTACAAATGATGATCTTAAAGTGCTGGCTAATTATCTAAAAGAAAACAAGGATCAGAAAATTACCATTGTTGGATATGCTTGTAATATTGGAAGCAAAGAACAAAATATTACTATATCAGAACACAGAGCAAAGAAAGTTAATGATGAATTAATCAAAATGGGAGTTTCTTCTAATCAACTTTCTACCAAAGCAAAGGGGCAAAGTGAGCCACTTTTCCCAAATACTTCTGATGAAAATAGACAGAAGAATAGGAGAGTTGAAATTTTATTTGAGAATTAATAAACCCTTCGTTATGAAACCAATTTTCCAATACTTACTAATCTGAATTATCTTTCCAGCAATTATCACTGGTTGTCGCAGAGTTCCACGGGCTAAGTTTGAAGTTTGCGCAAGTTTAATAACTCCCGGTGAAACCGTAATATTTAATGGTAGGTCCTATTTATGGGGTTTTGGAGATGGTACCACAAGTACGGACAAATAAACTACGAATACTTACAATGATGATGGTAGTTTACCGTATCACTAACCGCTTATTCTCAAAAAAGGGAGCAGTAGTTCTTCTAAATATCAGGTTATAACCGTAGCAAAGAGTCAAGCTCAGGTGGATGCTGAAAATTATAGCACTATGATTATTGATACTTGGTCATTGGATAGCCTCAACCTAGATGAAATCAATGGGTCTGCACATTACAATTTCACATTGGATCAGTTATCGGTTGGTACTACCCAATATTTAGGGACTTTCAATTCTCCTAATACGCTAGATATTTATAGAGATGGCAACTATGAAAACTCAGACACGTGGAGCTGTAGTAGTGGAGTAGACTTATAAATACCAAGTATGGGAGACCTAGTGCTAGATACATTAAGTGCTCAGAAATTTGACTTCACAATGGTGAGTCCATCAGATACAACTTATACCGAAACTTGGTTCTTTACCGTTTTGTAAATTGAATATTTATTCACCCTTAAACTAATACATTATGAGAATTATTTTATATATCAGCTTATACCAATTATATTATGAAATGCGCTAAATTATACTTATCTTTATTCAATGGGAAGACTGTCAAAAATCACTATAAAAGAAGAGCTGAAAGATTTAAAATCGTTTCATAAGTTAGAGAAAAACCCTCAGTTGAAACGTAAGTTAAAATGTTTGATTTACACAAAAGAAAAAAAGTATTCAACTCAACAAATTTTAGCGAATAACATAGGCGTTGATCATGCAACGATAAAAAGATGGCTAAAGCAATATTCAGAAGAACCGTTAGCGTCTTATTTGTCAGTAAAAAGAGGAGGCAATCGTAAAAGTGTAGTATCAAAAAAGTTACATAACGCTTTGTCCGAAAAACTTAACTCCTCTTCAAATCCACTAAAAGGCTATTGGGATGTTCAAATATGGATTAAAAAAGAATTTGATTTAGATTTAAAATACCAAACAATTCGAGGCTATTTAATCCGCCATTTTAAGACGAAGTTAAAATCACCAAGAAAATCACACTACAAGAAAGATGAGCAGGCTATTGAAGCCTTTTTTAAAACTTCCTAAAACATTTGAGAATATTAAAAATGGATTGGTTTTTGATAGAGAAACAAAAGTGAATTTATACTTTCAAGATGAATCACGATTTGGGTTAAAAACACACATAGGAAAGTGTTTAACTGCAATAGGAGTAAAGCCTATTGTTCAATACCAACACGCTTTTAAGAATACATATTTATACGGAAGTTTCTCTCCAATCAATGGTGATTCTTTTGTATATGAAATAGAAGGAACTACAAGTGAAATATTTTACAAATACCTTGAAGCCTTTTCTGAATATAAACCAGATGAAATAAAAATAATTGTCATTGATAATGCTGGTTTTCATTCAATGAAAAATTACACACTACCATCTAACATTATTTTAGTTAGAATCCCTCCTTATTCTCCAGAGCTTAATCCTAGCGAAAAAATATGGCATTACATTAAACAATATTATAGAAATACAGTATTCGAAACTTTAGAAAATGTTAAAAAGTGGCTGCATGATTTTGTCTGTAACAATCTAAATTCAAGTATCATTAAGTCAATTACTAATCATGATATATTTGTAAAGAAATTTAAAGCGCAATTTAATTAATAAATGGTATAATACATCTTTGCAATCCTGAAAATTGGACAGATCAAGATGTTCAGAAAATAGGTGATTGTGAACAGCTTGGAGCAAATTTTCACCTCGATTTTAAAAAGTGTTTTGGCAAGGGACAAATATTAGCCATCAAAGTTGAAGGTAATTTAGCTGAGGAGCATTTCATTTTCGACCCTTATGGAAAACAGAAAACACAATATATCTAGAGTAAAAAGAAGGTGTTTGGTATTTGAATTCAGCAAATCTAAAAGTCAGAATAGTTGATTTAAGAGTCTTTTCCGAAAGAAAAAGTAATTTAAACAGGTTTTATGAGGCAAATTAATGCTGTCGATATTTTTTAGTTTTCGCTACTTCTGCAAAAATCCCTATATTTGAAAAAAAAATAATAGTTATGATTAAACATTTTATAATTGGTGCAGCTCTGATTGCACTTACAGCCTGTGGTGGCGGATTAGATCAATCAACACCTAAAGGAACAGTACAAGCCATTTTTGATGCGGCTACTTCTGGAGATTTTTCAAACTTGAAAGGTTTGTGTCACGAGGATTTGGAGAATGATGGTGATACAAGAAGAGTTTGTAACTGTGACGAGGAAGATGATAAAACTAAGGAAGAATTCAAAAAGTATTTTGCAAAAGGAGCAATAGTTGATTCGGAAATTTCTAGTGATGGAGAAAAAGCGGAGGTAAACTTTACTTTTGGCCCAGATGGCGACAAAAAAGAAACTATGAAATTGAAACTAGTAGAAGGTAAGTGGTACTTATACAGCTTCTAATTAAATTGAACAAATATACGAAGCCCTTGTTTCATTGATTCAAGGGCTTTTTTCGCGCTAAACTTTCAGTAGTTTAATGGTAAGCACAGGAGAATCATAAGAGTGCTCCACTAATTTCATATAATTAGCAAACTTAGGAAGGAAAACACTTTTACGTCTGTTATTGATATCGATTATCAATTCATCTCCAAATTTTCTAAGTTCAAAATCATCTTCTTTGATAAATGGGATTTTCATTTTCACTACAAATCCATCTTTAATTGACTCAACTTGTATTGGTTTATCTTGATGAAAAACGGTGGAAGGATCTTCAGCACCATAGATAGATGCACCTATTGACTCCAACAATTCCATTCCAAACACTTCTTTACCTTGATGCGGCACTTTAAAAATAGGAATGGGCTCAAATGATTCTCGAATTTCCTCGAGGTATTCTTCTTGTTTTACTATGTATCCATTCAGCCATTCGTTATCAATCTGCGGAATAATTCTATTAACGACAACCGCATCAACATTATATCCGTACAACTGAAGGTATGAATAAGCCCTTTTAGCTTCTTGAACTACCATTCGCTCCGGATTGGCAACAATTCGCATTGAAGTGATGCTAGGGTCGAGGAAAATCTTTTGGATGAATTCCAACTTATCAAACATCGCTTGCATTTCTTCATACCCCTTATCTAATGGAATACCGGTTGTTTTACGCACCACTTTACCGAGTGTTCTAACGGCAAACTTTTGACCTGGAAAGGCTTTCGTCAACCAAGATTTAGTAACCTGAGGCAAACTTAATAAAGTTAGTGTTTCTCCAGTTGGAGCACTATCAATGACGATAACGTCAAATTCACCTTCTCTATAAAACTTTTCTAACCACAAAAAAGCTGCAGCTTCTTCCATTCCCGGAAGGACTGAAAGTTCTTCGGCTATGACATTATCAATTCCTTGAAATTTGAAGATGGCCCGCATCATTTCTTTCATATTACCCCAATGTTTTTTCATTGAGTAATACACATCAAATTCCATACACCACAGATTTTCTTTTACTTCTGTAGGTTCTGGTGTAAGATCCATATCCAGCGAATCTGAAAGACTGTGAGCTGGATCTGTTGAGATAATTAAGGTTTTCTTGCCCTGTTTAGCACATTGAATAGCAGTGGCTGCTGCAACGGTGGTCTTACCGACTCCACCTTTTCCGGTAAATAGAATAATTCTCATAGCTAATTAATGTGCTGATGTAAACTGACCTAAAAATCGAAGATCGTTTTCAAAGAAATGACGTAAATCATTGACTTGGTACTTTAGCATT
>JBLFXO010000241.1:0-5662 GCA_047609865.1 Arenicella sp. | reverse complement strand
TTCAATTTTCATCAATTCAGTTCCTTGTCCGTATGAATTCAGTCCTCCTAATGAGAATAAGAGAATTATGCAAGCCATTCCTTCTCTCTTAAGTCTGACTTCTGTCGTTTTTCTTGAAAGAGTTCTAAAGCGACCTTTTGGTGCCAGCAGATTAATTAAGAATCCTATTGCCAAGAACAAGTATCCTAAATAAGTTAAGTTCGTGCCAGGCTTATCATGATTCACACTCAGAATAGTCCCCATTTCATCTCGATCATATGAAGATTGAAAAAATCTGTAGCCACCATAATCCAATACCGTATTCATGAATATTCTATGGTCCTCTTCTACCCCATTCGCCATATCAACTAAAGTAACTTCACTTGCAAACGAAGCGGGATTCATAGTTCCTGGATAATTATCTAGTTGAAAATCCCTTAATTCAATCATAAACGGAATCTCTATATTCTTTGATCCATATCCAATCTCAAAATTTAATCCGTCTTGTTCAAAAAAGAAAGTTTGTGCCGCAATACCTTTTCCCCCTTTAATAATGTGATTCTCTGCTTCAGATTCTGAAAGCGACATGCCTTCACCAGCAATGCTCACTGCCAAATCTAATCCCATCAGACCTTTCAAGTCTTGATCACTTTCAGAAGTTTGAAGTTCTGCACCTATGTAATAGTTCTTGAATACAAATTGGTCTGAACCAACAGAATAAAGACGTTTCGGGAAGAACTCTTGAACGCTATCTTTAACAATAGTTCCTTCAGCAGAGTTACTCATTTGAAAGTATCCTAAATCATAAGGAGATAGAACATAAATACCTGTATCAGTTTCAAATATCTGAATGGCGTCAGGGTAAGCGTCATTATTAAAAGACACCTTAATACCGCTGTCAAAAATCTTTATTTCGCCTTCTTTAATATAGTTAGATGTCATTCCTCCAGTGACCAAATCAAGATAAGCTGGTCCACCCGCTGTTGGAATCAATGTGTCCTTTGGATTTTTGAAAACATCTGCCGAAGCAATTTTTACTTTTTTGCCTTTGAACTCAAAAGCGTGTTCAAAATAATTGTTGTGATTGAATATGAAACTGAATGGATGCTCCCATATGATTCCGTCTTTTACATACGAAATATCATTAGTGTCAATTACAATTGGAAGATCTGCAACATATTGATCAACATTGTCATGTACTTTAACTTGTAAGAATGTTTGAGAGGAGATAACTGTACTAGATGATTCACCTTCTCTAATCATCATTACACCTTCAAACCCGAATATTCTCGTCACCAAAGCACCAATCACTATAACTAAAAACGAAAGGTGAAAAAGTAAACTGCTGATCTTTTTAAGTTTGAATAGCTTAAATCTGATCATGTTATAAATCAGAGATAATGAAAGATAAACTAAGACGGCTCCGAACCAATTGGTAGCGTAAACCCATTTATATGCTATGATTCTCCCGAAGTCATTCTCTACAAAAGTCGCCCAACCTACAGAAAGAAAAAAGATAAACAAAAATAGCACCATCAAAGGCATTGCAAAGATTTTATTTAATGGTTTTGACATCTATTTAAAATTCAATTTTGTTCTTTTTGGAAGGACAAAGTTAATGTGAATTTTCTTTTCGCATTTCAAATTCACAATTAATCAACAAGCGATTCAATTTCTTCAATTTCCGACAGAGATTTGAACATAAATCTGATATGCTAAATTTAAATTCAATCCTATTTTTTATTCACAGTAAAAACATCTCTGAAACCCCGGTATACTAGCGCTTTTCATAAAGAAGCTTAATAAATCTCTAATAAGGTGTCAATTCATTGGTTATTTTCATTTGAAGTTCTATATTTGCACCCGTTAAAAAGTACATATACAAAATGAGAAACAAAGGATTTTTTTGGTCAATTACGATAGCGTTAGCATTAGCGTGCATATACCAACTTTCTTTTACTTGGGCAACTAGGTCAGTTGAAGCTGACGCAAATGCAGATGCACAGGCAAATTTAGATTCACTACGTAATCCAGCATTCAATATTGAAACAGCGATTCTAGGCAGTGATACACTTAATCCTTTTAGTAAAAAGGACTCAACTAAAATCATCAACTTTTACGTTGATGAATATTTGAGAAAAAAGGCTAATGAGGAAGTTTATTTAGGATATACATATGCTGAATGTCAAAAAAACGAAATCAATTTAGGATTAGACCTTCAGGGCGGAATGAGTGTTACACTCGAAATTTCTGTACCTGAATTAGTAAGCAAGTTAGCTGGAGACACTAGAAACCCAGCATTTAGAGCAGCAATGGCTGAAGCCAAAACCAGAACAGACGCTGGTGAAGGAGCTTTTATCGAGATGTTTGTTGAAGAATGGGAAAAAGCAAATGCTGACACTCCTCTAGCAAAAATCTTCTACATCAGAAATCAAGAGAAAATCAAATCTGATGCTACGAACGATCAAGTTGCAGATTTCTTGAACGAACAAGCTGGTGGTGCACTAGACGGTGTTGAAGTTATTATTGAAAAAAGGGTGAATCAATTTGGAGTTGCTCAACCAACGATTCAAAAAATCCCTGGTTCTAACAGAATCTTTGTTGAACTTCCTGGTGTTAAGGATAGAGCCTCAGTAAGAAGAAAACTTCAAGCAACAGCCAATCTTGAGTTTTATGAAGTGTATGATCCTTCAACTGACGGAATTGGAAATGTAATTTTCTCTCCTGTTTTTGAGAACACTTTGAAAAACGCTCTTTACGGTATCGAAGAAATTATTGAAGATGTTGATACTAACTCAAATGATAGTACTTCAATCGACAATCTATTAGGAGATGATGGAATTGATGACTTATTAGGTGATTCAGAGAATGAAGATATATTTGGTGGTGCTGAAGAAGAGGAACTTGATTCTGTAACAATTGCCAACATGTCAATTGCTGAGAAGAAGAAAGAATTTCCGATTCAAATGATCTTATCACCTAACGTTTATCAAAATCAAGATTCAAAGCAACAAGAATGGGGATCAGGACCTATTGCATTTGCAAACATCAGAGATACTTCTGAGGTAATGAGCAAATTAAATCATTCCGCAGTGAGTGATTTATTACCAACTGATCTTAGATTCATGTGGTCAGCTAAAGAAATCTCTGATCCAAAGACTAATATTCCTACGGGTTTAATTTACTTGTATGCCATTAAAGTTCCTGCTACAGGAGCAAAAGTAGATGGTGATGATATTGATGATTCATTCCACAGAGCTTCACAGAAAATGAACGGTTCATATGAGGTTATCCTTAATATGACCAGTACTGGAGCTGAGAAATGGGAAGAGATGACTACGTTAAATGTAGGGAGACCAGTTGCCGTAACTATGGACAACTATGTATTTACTGCTCCAACTATTAATGAGAAACTATCTACTACTTGTGTAATCACGGGTGACTTTGACCTTTACGAGTCAAAAGATTTATCAGGATTATTAAATGCTGGTGCATTACCTGCTCCAGTAAACATTGTTGATGAAACTGTTGTTGGTCCTTCTTTAGGAGCTTCAAACGTAACTTCAGGACTTTGGTCATTCATATTTGCTTTATGTCTTGTACTAGGGTATATGATCTTCTATTACAGCAAAGCAGGAATCATTGCCGATTTAGCATTGGTAATTAACGTATTCTTCTTGATTGGTGCCTTAGCATCTATGAAAGCAATTCTTACATTACCTGGTATTGCGGGTATTGTATTGACAATTGGTATGTCGGTGGATGCCAACGTACTTATCTTCGAACGTATTCGTGAAGAGTTAAGACACGGTAAAGGTGTTAAAGGAGCCGTGAAAGATGGTTACCAAAAAGCTTTGGCTGCAATTTTAGATGCCAACATCACAACGTTACTTACAGGTATTGTATTAGCAACATTTGGTACTGGAGCTATTAAAGGATTCGCAACGACTCTTATCATTGGTATCTTTACTTCATTCTTTGCAGCCGTAGTAATTACAAGATTAATTGTTTCTTCTTTCTTAGATAAGGACAAGAATGTTTCTTTCTCTACTAAGATGACAGAAAACTGGTTTACGAAAACAGCTGTTCCTTTCGTTAGAAAGAGAAAACTATTCTACGTCATCTCTGGTGTAATTGTAGTGGTAGGGATGAGTTCTCTCTTTACAAAATCTCTCGATTTTGGAGTTGATTTTACAGGAGGAAGACAATTCGTTGTTCAATTTCAAGATGCACCTGCTGACAATGAAAAAATAAAAGAAAAGCTAACTATTGCATTCGAAGGTCAAACGCCTACGGTGAAAATGGTTGAAGACACTTATACTGCAATGATCACCACAAAATACATGATAAATGAAATTGGAGATTCTGCAAACACAAAGGTTGAAACAATATTATTAGATGGAATTTCAGAGTTTGGTGAAAATGAAATCATTTCTACAAACATGATTGCTCCTACCATCTCGAAAGATTTAAAGACTAATTCATTATACGCAATTGGATTCTCGCTCTTAATCATTTTCTTATACATCTTATTCAGATTTAGAAAATGGCAATTTGGACTTGGAGCCTTAATAGCAATGGCACATGATGTTATAATCGTGCTTTCATTGTTCTCTTTATTCTGGGGCATACTTCCATTCTCTATGGAAATTGACCAGGCCTTTATAGCCGCCATACTGACCGTTGTAGGTTACTCTATTAATGATACGGTGGTTGTATTTGATAGAATTAGAGAGTATTTAAAAATCCATACTAAGAAGGATCAAAAAGAAGTTATTAATATGGCACTGAACTCTACACTAAGTAGAACGGTCAACACTTCTGTATCTACATTCATAGTATTATTGATCATCTTCCTATTCGGAGGTGACGCAATTAAAGGATTTACATTCGCATTAATGATTGGTGTCGTAGTAGGAACGTACTCTTCATTATTTATCGCTACACCTGCGGTGATTGACTTTTCTAAAAAAGCAGCACCAAAAGAAGTAGAATAAACCAAAGAAATTGGTAATTTTAGCCCTGACTTCCAATTTTGGGATGTCAGGGCTTTTTTTTTGGCAAGATATTAAATGATATTACTCTTTTTAAATAGTTTAGGTACTTGGGAAGTTTTGCTAATAATGGCAGTGGTTCTCATGCTCTTTGGTTCGAAGGGATTACCTGGTATTGCTAAAAACTTAGGAAAAGGGATGCGGGAGATTAAAACGGCATCCAACGAAATCAAAAGAGACATTCAAAATTCAGCAATGGATATGAAGAATGACATGGGTTTACAAAACCCTATGGATATCTTACCCAAATTGAATGACCTTGGAATTGATAACCCACTTGATGGAATGCCGAAACTGGATAATATTTTAGATGAGGATCCTAAAACTGTGAAAGTGGATACTAATCCTAAAAACACTGTGAAGGTAGATAGTAATCCTAAAAACACGGAAGAAGAAGCATGAATTACTTTTGGCTAATCATGGGCTTAGCTGTCCTAATCGTAGGGGGTGAATTCTTAGTTCGTGGAGCTGTAGGAATCGCTAAAAAGGCACATCTGTCTACGCTTGTGATTGGTATGACCGTTATTTCATTCGGAACTTCAGCGCCAGAATTATTTGTGAGTATTGATTCGGCCTTAGAAGGGAACCCAGATATCGCCATGGGTAATGTCGTAGGTTCTAATATTGCC
>JBLFXO010000240.1:0-5713 GCA_047609865.1 Arenicella sp. | reverse complement strand
TGAGAATTTTGAATTATCTGATATTTCAGACTTGAGTGAATTGCTCGAAAGTCGCGAACTGAGTGGCTTAAATGTTACTGTTCCTTTTAAAGAAGCCGTGATTCCTTTTTTGGATGAATTGAGTGAGGTAGCAGAAACGGTGGGAGCGGTCAATACAATTGAGTTGAAAGATGGTCGGTTGATTGGACACAACACAGATGTTTTTGGGTTTAAGCAAATGATCAAGCCATTTTTCAAATCAAGACACGAAAGAGCTATTATCCTTGGTACTGGAGGAGCTAGTAAAGCTGTAGCCTTCGTGCTTGAAGAACTAGGTTGCCATGTGATTTTTATTTCAAGAGACCCTAAAGCAGAAAATGAATTTGCCTATTCAGATATTAATGAGCAGATGCTTTCTTCATGCAAAGTAATTGTGAATTGCACGCCGGTTGGGACTTCGCCAAGTATTGAAGAATGCCCTGATATTCCTTTTGAGTTTATGACCGAAGAACATTTGGCCATAGATTTAATCTACAATCCTGAAAAAACAGAATTCTTAAAAAGAGCTGAAAGCCAAGGTTCTTGGATTCTGAACGGAAAGACCATGTTGGAACAGCAGGCAGAAAAAGCTTGGGAAATCTGGAGCTTAAAGTGAGTAAGGTCTTAACAATATTAGGTCCGACTGCCAGTGGTAAGACAGAATTAGCTTGCCAACTTGCCTTAAACTTAGATGCCGAGATAATATCTGCGGATAGTCGTCAGCTCTATAAATTCATGGATATTGGGACCGGAAAAGATATTGAGGAGTATACGATTGAAAGAACTCCGATACCATATCACCTAATAGATATTAGAGAGCCGTCATACAAATACAATATTGCCGAATATCAATTGGACTTTCATAAAGCCCTAGCGGATATCCAAAATAGAAACAAGATTGCCGTATTGTGCGGTGGGTCTGGTTTGTATATTGAAACAGCTTTAAGGGGTTCGTCTTATTTAGGGATCGAAACGGATGCCAAGTTGATTTCAGAACTAAAGACTTATTCTGATGCTCAGCTCGAAAATGAATATCAAAAGGTACCTGAGAACTTGAAAGAAGAATTGAATGCGCTGACAAATCAAAGGAAGATTCGAGCAATTGGAATTCATCAATTCATCCAAACAAATCCGACCTGGAAAAAAAGGAACTTACCAAAAGTAGACTCTTTAATAATAGGAGTGGACATTGATAGGGATTTAAGGAGAGAGAAAATCACCAAAAGATTGAGTTATAGGCTAAATCATGGCTTAATAGAGGAGGCAGAGAGTTTGTTAGATAAACACCTGACATCTGAAGAGATGTCATTCTTTGGTCTAGAATACAAATGGTTGAGTGAGTATCTTCAGGGTAATATCACGAAAAAGGAGTTATTTGAAGGCTTGAATACCGCTATCCATCAATTCTCTAAGAGGCAAATGACTTGGTTTAGAAGGATGGAAAAGAATGGTTATAAGATTCATTGGGTGAATGCCAATGATTCAATTGAATCTAAAAAGGATCAAGTTTTAGAGCTTTATAGCCAAAAATAACCGTTGATATCTTTAGGCTTCCGTCAGCATATAGACCATAAAGCTTGGCAGAATTATTGATATATTTGATTCATAATATTCAAAACTTACAATGAAAAACATATTACTTCCATTTTTTATAGGTGCCCTAACAATTTCAAATCCAGTATTTTCACAAGAAAAGGAGTTGTCAAATGATTTGATTTGGGCTTCTCGAGAGTTTTCTGCTGACTACGTTTACTCTGTAAGCTCAATGAATGACGGAGAGCACTTTTCTGCTCTTGAAGAAGGTAAAATAGTAAAGTACAGTTATACTGATTTTGGAACTCCTGTAGCAACCTTACTTGATGAAGCGAAGTTGGAGAACATCACGATTGGAGATTATTTCTTTAATGCTGATGAGACCAAAATGCTTTTGGCAACTGAGATTAAATCAATTTATAGAAGAAGTTTTACAGCAAAATACTTTGTTGTTGACCTTGAAAGTGGAAAAGCTGAAGCTCTTTATGACAAAGAGTCTAAAGAAATGTTGGCTGAGTTTTCTCCTGATGGTACCAAAGTTGGGTTTGTATATGAGAACAATCTATACTATAAAGATTTGTCAAGCGGAAAAGTGACACAAGTAACAGATGATGGTTCCACCAACGGAGTGATTAACGGTTCAACTGATTGGGTTTATGAAGAAGAATTTTCATTGACAAAAGCATGGGAATGGTCGCCAAAAGGAACTAAAATTGCTTTTTTAAAGTTTGATGAGTCAGAAGTTAAGGACTTTACAATGGATTATTATCGCAATGAAATCTACCCAGAACAATATACATTCAAATACCCTAAAGCCGGAGAAGACAACTCAAAGCTAAGCTTACATATCTACAATTTAGAAGATGCCAAGAATGTTGAAATACAAAGAGGCCCTTTTGAGTATTTACCAAGAATGAAATGGACAAATGACGATAATAAATTAATGTACCTTTCATTGAACCGTCATCAGAATAACTTGGTTTATGCGTATGCGGAATATGATGAAACTGGAAAGAAAGGTGGAATCATTCATCAAGATGAGTCAACTACTTACGTTGATGTAGATGATAATTTAATCTTCTTAGATGACGGAGAGTCTTTCTTAAGAACTTCTGAGATGGATGGGTATAATCATATTTATAAAGTTGGATTAGACGGTGCTGTTTCTCAGGTGACTAAGGGCGAATGGGATGTTGTTGAGTTAAAAGGTGTGAATTCCAAGAAAGGCTTGATCTATTACGTTTCGGCCGAAGAAGGTGCAATCTACAAATCACTTTATTCTATAAAGTTAGATGGATCATCAAAAACTAAATTGTCAGAGTTGAAAGGGTCAAATGATGCGCAGTTCTCAAAAGGAATGAAGTATTATATCAATTACTATTCAAACGCAAATGATCCAGCGAGAATATCTGTTCACAATTCAAAAGGAAAAGAGATAGATGTTTTGGTCGATAATAAAGACTTAAAAGCGAAATTGAAGGAATACAATTTATCGAAGAAAGAATTCATAACTATAAAAGGTCATGACGGGCAAGGGCTAAACGCATTTGTTGTCAAGCCTCCAAATTTTGATGAGTCTAAAAAGTATCCAGTCTATTTCAATATCTATAATGGGCCAGGGCATAATACAGTGACCGATTCATGGGGAGGTTCTAACTTTTTATATCATCAACTTTTAGCTCAAGAAGGATACATTGTGATTTCTGTGGATACTAGAGGTACAATGTATAGAGGGGCTGACTTTAAAAAATCGACTTACTTGCAATTAGGTAAGTTAGAAACTGAAGATATGATTGCTTGTGCTAAAGAAGTTCAGAAGTGGAAGTTTGTAGATCCTGAAAGAATTGGTGTGATGGGGTGGAGCTATGGAGGTTATATGACTTCGTTGTGCATGACTAAAGGGGCAGATGTCTTCAAAATGGGGATAGCGGTAGCGCCTGTTACCAACTGGAAATGGTACGACAATATTTATACTGAACGTTTCATGAGAACGCCTGCTGAAAACAATGATGGATATGAAGATAACTCTCCAATCAATCATGTAAGCAAAATGAAAGGGAAGTATTTACTCGTTCACGGTTCAGGTGATGACAATGTTCATGTTCAGAATTCAATGGAGATGATAAATGCCTTAGTTAAAGAGAATAAGGACTTTGAAATGTTCATCTATACCAATAAGAACCATAGTATTTATGGTGGATATACGAGACTTCATTTATTTAACAAATTGTTAACCTTCACTAAGGCAAACTTGTAGCACAATTATTTCGTCATTATAGTATGAAAGCATTACTTATTATTGGATTATCGTTTTTAAGTATAGTTGGTTATTCAATTAATTCAACCGATTTACAACGTTTAAAAGCTTTTTCAATGCTTGAAGACGCCGAGGCAATAGTTTGGTTTGACTTTGAATCAGCGATTGATCAAAATGAGATAGAGAAGAAACCGATCTTCATTGACATCTACACTTCTTGGTGTGGATGGTGTACGAGAATGGATGAGTCTACATTTAAAGACCCGAAAGTTGTTTCATACATGAATGAGCATTTTTATGCAGTGAAAATGGATGCTGAATCAAAAGAAGCAATTGCATTCAAGGAGAAGCTCTACGAAGCGAAAAATTATAACGGAAAGACTTACAATGAATTAGCTGTGAATTTGATGGGTGGTAAAATGAGTTTTCCTTCATTTGTTATTCTCTCAAAACGACAAGTGAAGATTGGGAAAATCAATGGTTATAAAAAGCCAACGGAGTTGATTTCAGCTCTTCAACGATACGAAAAGAAATAATTCTCTCAAAAAGTTTTCATTTTAGTTATCTTAAAGGCCTCAATTCAAAATAGGCCCTATGTCATTTTCATTAAAAGATAAACTCAAATACAGATTTGGACAATACTTAAGTAAAGGTGGTGCATCCATCTTCGTAAGTCTATTTATTGTCTTTATTGTTTTATTCCTCATTATCGTAGGAATCAGATTACTCATAGTTAATATGACAGGTGTAGATGTTGATCTTGAAAATGACTCTATTTATCATGGTCAAGAAGATGACGTTTGGCGTACATGGCTTCAAATGACTGATCCTGGTAATATGAATCAGGATAACACTCAATCAATTTGGGTCAAAATTTCTACTGTACTTGCAGGGTTAGTTGGGGTGATTATTCTATCTATGCTTATTGCCTTCATTACAACTTCACTTGAGAAGGTACTTTATAATTTTAGAAAAGGTAGAGGCGTGGTGATAGAAGAGGAGCACACTTTAATTTTAGGGTGGAATGAAAGAGTAGTAGATATTATTAGAGAACTTATTATCGCCAATGAAAGTGAGAAAGATGCGAGTGTCGTCATTCTTTCAAATGAGGATAAGGAAGAGATGGATGATTTGATTGCAAAGAGATTGCCATCTACTGGTACTACAAGAATCATTACGACAACGGGAGATTATGCTAATATCAATGAGCTGAAAAGGGTGAATATTGAAACGGCTAAATCGGTTATTCTTCTTGCCAATTGTTCGGAAAGTTCAACAATGGACGATAAATTAAATTCAGACGTTCTTTCGGTGAAAGCAATTATGGCAATTATTTCATGTCAAAATGGTAAAAATGAATTGCCGATTATCGCAGAAATTTTCTCTGAAGATAAACGTGAGCTCATTTCTTTCTTTAAGGATGATAATATCATTGCATTAGATAGTTGGGATATAATGGGGAAATTGTTAGTTCAAACTTCCCTTACTTCAGGATTAGAGATGGTGTACAACGAGATGCTATCGTTTGATGGTTGTGAAGTATACTTCTACGAAGCAGATTGGAATGGTGTTAGCTTCGGGAGATTGCCGTTTCACTTCATTGACGGAATTCCTTTGGGAGTTTATAACAAGAAAGACGGAATCCGCCTTAGACCTGAAGAGAATTACATGCTAGTGCCAGAAGATAAAGTAATTATTTTGGCAGAAGATGATTCTACGATTGATTTTCAAGAGAATGCCATATTAAAACCTGTTGATTTGGAGTTGTCTGGAAAGAGACTAGAACAGAAGAGTAAGAACATCTTGATTCTTGGTTGGCACAGTGTTGGTGAAATTTTCATTCGTGAGTCCGCTGACTACTTAACTAGGGGAACTAAGGTGGATATCATGTTCAATAATCCGAAT
>JBLFXO010000239.1:0-5730 GCA_047609865.1 Arenicella sp. | reverse complement strand
CTTAAGTTTTTTTGCACCAATTATTTTTAATATATCTATTCCAACAAAGGTAATTAGGATGATAATGATGTAAATAAAGACTGCATTTGGTCTTGTCAAACCCAGATGCACAGGAGCCTCAGGCAGTACACTTAACAATGTTAACCAAAAGGCTAATACTCCAATGTTGATTATATTGAATAAAACACCTTTTAGCACCATCATGAAATAATTTGTTGCCTCCAGCTCAGAATTATCCTCAACCTTGATTTGTTTAATCTTGGGTTTCTTTTTAAAAACGTTCATTAATCCCATTCCTATAAAGAAACTTCCCCCAATAATTTTGAGCCAAAAACTATTTTCACTCTCCATTAATTCAGTTACCTCTGAGAAGAACACAAAAGCAATGGACAGATAAACCAAATCGGCGAGAATAACACCTAAATCAAAGAAGAGAGCATGTTTAATCCCTTTAGTAATACTAGTTTCGATTAGGACAAAAAATGCGGGACCCACCAATACACTTAGTAGTAATCCGTATCCTATACCTGTTAATATTAATTCTCCCAAAACTATTTTTTATAAAGGTCTACTTTTTATCTACGATTAATATTGACTAAAGTTAGCATGACTATAAATTTACATCAAGTTCTACCATTAATGGGCAATGATCAGAATGAACAGCATCCGCTAAAATCACAGATCGTTTTAATTTTGACTCTAATGATTTAGAAATGAAATGATAATCTATTCTCCATCCCAAATTTCTTCCTCTGGCTCCAGATCTGTATGACCACCAGGTGTAATTGTCCGGCTCCTTATTCAAATGCCTAAATGAGTCAATGAACCCACTATCTAAAAAGTCAGAAACCCATTTACGCTCTTCAGGTTTGAATCCTGATGTATCTTTGTTTCTTAGTGGATTATGAATATCAATCTCCGTATGACAAACATTAACATCCCCTGATATAAGTAGATTAGGTCTGGTCTTTTTAAGTTCATTTATGTAGACTTGAAAATCAGCCAAGAAATCCATCTTAAATCCCTGCCTTTCATCACCCGTTGTTCCACTTGGAAAATAACAGCTCAAAACAGAAAAATCTCCAAAATCAGCTCTCAGAATCCTTCCTTCTCTATCATACTTCTCAATTCCGCATCCATATTCAATATGATCTGGGGTTGTTTTTGAAAAGATAGCAACACTACTGTACCCCTTCTTCTCCGCTGAATACCAAAAAGTTTGGTAACCTAAATCTTCAAAAACAGATAAATCAAGCTGCTCTTTATGTGCTTTTGTTTCTTGAATACAAACTACATCAGGATCAACAGACGTCAGCCATTCACCCCAATCTTTTTTGAGTGCAGCTCGAATGCCGTTTACATTATATGAGATAAATTTTGCCATTGAATTCGTTTGTATAAAATTAACTTAAATTCACGAGAAAATGAATACGTAAGTCATTTACGTTATCACTTTTTAGAATTGTCCTAAATTTGAATAATGGCTAAAATTAAAACTTCCTTTTTTTGTCAAAATTGTGGCGCTCAATCACCAAAATGGATTGGTAAGTGCGGATCATGCAATGAATGGAACACCTATGTTGAAGAGATTATTGACAAATCGCCTAAAAGCGCGACTCCATTCTCTTCTTCCACTACTCAACGGGCTGCAAAGGCTCACAATCTCAATGAAATAGAACAAAAAATTGAGAAGAGAATGGAATTGAAGGATATGGAATTGAACCGTGTGCTTGGAGGTGGAATGGTCCCAGGTTCTTTAATTTTATTTGGAGGTGAACCTGGAATCGGAAAGTCAACTCTTCTGCTTCAAATGGCCATTAAAGAAGCTGAGAAAAAGATACTTTATATTTCAGGAGAAGAGTCAGAAACTCAAATAAAAATGAGAGCTGACAGAATAGGAAAGGACAACGAAAACTGTTACGTCTTAACAGAAACTTCAATGCAAAATGTCTTCATTCAAATTGAGGCAGTTCAGCCAGATATTCTAATTATTGATTCTGTTCAGACAATGCAATCCGCTTTAATAGAATCATCTCCTGGAACCATTTCTCAAATTAGAGAATGTACAGCTGAGTTATTACGATATGCTAAAGAATCTGGCACTATAGTTTTTCTAATAGGTCATATCACAAAAGAAGGTTCTTTGGCTGGACCGAAAGTATTAGAGCATATGGTGGATACTGTTCTTGTTTTTGAAGGAGACCGAAATCATGTTTATAGAATTGTAAGAGCCGTCAAAAATAGATTTGGTTCTACAAATGAAATTGGAATATATGAAATGCATGGAGCTGGACTTCGCGGAGTTGATAATCCTTCTGAGATTCTAATTACGAATAACGAAGAAGAACTTTCGGGGATAGCTATTGCTTCTACCCTAGAAGGAGTTCGACCAATGTTGGTTGAAGTGCAAGCATTAGTTAGTACAGCTGCTTACGGAACACCGCAAAGATCATCAACCGGATTCGATTTAAGAAGATTAAATATGCTTTTAGCTGTTTTAGAAAAAAGATGTGGCTTCAAGTTAGGGACGAAAGATGTCTTTTTAAACATTGCCGGCGGAATCAAAGTCCAAGATCCAGCAATTGACTTAGCGGTAGTTTGTGCCATCATGTCTTCTAACGCGAATATTCCTATTTCAAATAAAATTTGCCTCTCAGCCGAGTTAAGTCTTTCAGGTGAAATTCGTCCGGTAAACCGCATAGACCAGAGAATTTCTGAAGCTCAAAAAATGGGCTTTGATCAAATCTTAATTTCAAAGCATAACAAAGGAGTTAAACAGGAGAACTTTGATATTGAAATCGTTCAAATTGGTAAAATAGAAGATGCCATTAAAGCGATTTTCGGCTAATTGATTTTTTTTTGATTTTACCATTTGACTGTTAGATAATTAACTATTTGAACTAATATTTAAAAAAGGCATCAAAATAGTTGTCTTTTTACGTTTTTGATAGGTTTTATGCCCTTGTTTTTTTACTTTCGCTTAGTACCTTCTATTTAAGACAAAAATGAAAAAACTAATAACTCTATTCTTTGCTCTACTTTGTACCCTTAGTTTAAATGCTCAATCATGGAAATCCATAGGTGGAGCAAACCCGTTCCCAAACACATTTGAACATGATTTCACAATTCGCGACAACAGTCGCCCAGTTGTGGCAATGGTGCTCGACCCATCTAATCAAATTGATGTGAGACAGTGGGATGGCGCAGAATGGGTTCAATTACCACAACCGACAGCTCTAAACGTATCTGAAGTTGAAGTTACTCACTTAGGAAATCAAATCATTGTTGGATATTATGAGAATAATACAGAATACTTTGTGAAAGTTTTTAATGGTTCAGACTGGGATCCTTTCGGAGACATTGCGGTCTTTTCAGAATTCAAATCGAGCATGGAAATTATTCCAGGTGCAAACACGGGCGAATTTTGGGCTTCATTTGTAAGTAACGGAACAGGAAATAATGCGATCGTAAAAAAATATAACGGTTTAAGTTGGACATTGCACGGTAATGATGTCATTCAGTTCTTTCCTGATAATGTTGATGGAAGGGTAGCTTCAGATGGAAGTAAAGTTTATTACTTGAGTAATGATCAAGGCCCGCTAGAAAGCTTATTATATAATGCCAATGAGGGTGCTCCCGGATTTTCACAATATGGGGGTAGTCAAGCGGTCTCAGATCCCGTGCACATTAATTTGGAATGTTCACCAGGTAAAATGCCTTCGCTTGGTTATGTAGACCAAGGTGGTTTGGGAATTCTCAATTTCTCAAGACCAGATGGTGTAGGTGACTTTTATGTAGATGAAACTTTTAACACAGGACCAGGATCAATCGGAAATTTTGATCACGCAATGGGTGCAGATGATTCTATATTTTTTGTCTACACGGCAAACACCGGAGAAGTTATCGTCAATCATCAAGAAGGCGGAACATTATTCCAATACGGTTCAGCCGTATCAACTGTCAATCCAACGAGCAGTTCAATTGAGATATTTAAAAATTCAGACAAGCCAACCGTCATGATAAAAGATGACGTGAACTCAAGAATATTCACTTATAATAATATGCCAGTTTATTCTGCAAACTCTGGTGCAACTAATGTTTGTCAAGAAGTTGTAGGAGGAAGTTTTTTAACTTCCATAACGTTTTTAGATAATGACTTTGACAGTTTATATGTCATTCCTTTCTCTAATACGCCAGCTTTGTTGACGTCAGGAAATGTGAATATTACTAGAACCAATGCTTATTCATCTAGTTCAAACCAAAATATATTTTCAATTGATGTATCACCTGTGGCCGGGCAATTTGGAACAGCTTTGATAGATCTTTATGTAACTGACGGTTATGACACTTTAACCTATGGCGTTTCAGTAATTGTAGATGCGCTTCCTTCTGTTGGTGCTGGAACAGATTTCGCAGTTTGTGATGGAGACCCAGTTACATTAAATGGAACCGGCGCAATTTCTTATTTATGGGATAACAGTGTCACTGATGGGGTTTCATTTAATCCAGCTTCAACTTTGACTTATACTGTCTCTGGTACAGATCTTAGCGGATGCGTTAATACAGATGCAATAATAGTAACTGTCAATCCTTCACCAACTTTTACGGTCAGCACAATCCCTGTGGATTGTTTCGGAAACTCGACTGGAAAAATGGATATTTCTGGACTACTCTCTTTTACCAATTATGACGTCACATATACCAAAGTAAGTACAGTGGGCCCTTCAACAGAAACCTCAACTGGAATTGGAGAAATAAACTTATTTGGCTTTAGTGTGGGTACTTTTACCAACATAATCGTGACTAACCTTAGTGGCTGTTCTCATGCAGAAGCTGGGCCATATAGTCTTTTAGAGCCTGCTAATTTGGTAAATACACCTGGTGCAGATCAAAATATTTGTGATGGGGTCTCAGTTACGCTTAATGGAACTGCTGTCGGAGGAACTTTACCCTATACTTTCTCTTGGGATCAAGCAGTTATAGACGGTGTTTCATTTACGCCAAGTCCTGGATCTCTTACTTACAACATGACAAACACTGACGGAAATGGATGTATTGCGACTGATAATTTAGACATTACTGTTAATCTGCTTCCAACTTTCTCTGTTGTTGGTAATGATCCCACTACATGTAGTGGATCAGATGGCTACTTTGACATTTCTGGTCTGAACCCTTTAGAGAATTTCTCATTAGACTATTATGATGGTGCTTCAACTCAAGGCCCTTTTGCTATTGTCGCTAACGGTGCTGGAAATACTAGTTACGGATCATTAGTTGCCGGTAACTACGACAACTTTAATATTGTTGACATGAATGGTTGTATTGGTATTAGCCTTAGCCCCGTTCCATTATTCGACCCAGCATCTCCAACTTATTCAATTTCATCAGTTGACCCAACCACTTGTGGTGGAACTGACGGAACGATCACGATATCAGGCTTAACACCTTTACAACCTTTCGATATTACTTATTTTGATGGTGTCACAACGCAAGGGCCAACTTCAATGCCTTCTGACGGGGCTGGAAATGTTGTATTAACAGGTTTAGGTGCAGATACTTACACAATTTTTGATATTACTAATGCTGCGCTTTGTACGACAAGTGATGCAGGTCCATATGTACTTTCTGATCCACCTTTACCAACAATTGTTGCTGGCACTGATCAAATTGTTTGTGAGGGAGCCGGAGTTACATTAACTGCATTTAATCCTAACGCAGCGGTAATCAGTT
>JBLFXO010000238.1:0-5738 GCA_047609865.1 Arenicella sp. | reverse complement strand
TCAAAATATTATTACAACTGAAGATGGTAAGATGGAAATTAAGAACAAGTTCGACAGACAATTTGTGTCTCGTGATGCTATTCAAGTAGTGGCTCCCGCCAAATCATATTATCCAAACGGTTTTGGTTTGTACAATATGAGTGGAAATTGTGCTGAGATGGTCAACTCCAAATTTGTTTTAGGTGGTGGCTGGACTTCTCCTGGAGGGGATATTACGGTAACAAGTTCAAGAAAGTATGAAGGGGCAAATCCTACGATTGGCTTTCGACCTATCGTATCATATGTGAATGTCGATTAATTCTTACGTACCTTTGTATTCAATGCAAGAACGTAGACCACATCAGGATTGGCTTCCAATCACAAAAAAAGAATTAGAATATCATGGCTGGGATGAGCTTGATGTAGTGCTTGTTTCAGGTGATGCTTATGTTGACCATCCATCTTTCGGTCCCGCAGCTATTGGAAGAATTATTCAAAGTGAGGGTTTGCGAATTGGCATTATTCCGCAACCAAATTGGCAAGACGACTTAAGAGATTTCAAAAAATTTGGAGCACCTAAATTATTCTTCGGAGTTACTGCTGGATGCATGGATTCAATGGTGAATCATTATACCGCCGGAAAAAGAAAAAGATCTACAGATTCATATACACCTGGAGGTGAGGCAGGCTTCAGGCCTGATTACGCAACCACTGTTTATTGCAAAATATTAAAAGAACTGTTCCCAGATGTGCCTGTTTTATTGGGCGGAATTGAAGCATCTTTAAGAAGGGTGACTCATTATGATTATTGGGAAGACAAATTGTTTCCATCAATTTTAGAAGATAGTGGCGCCGATATGTTGGTTTACGGAATGGGCGAACAGCCCCTTCGTGATATGATCAATCTTCTCAAAAAAGGAGTGCCTTTTGAATCGTTAAAAACGATTCCTCAAACGGCTTTTCTTCAACCAAAATCTGAAGATTTACCCAAAAACAAAAACTGGGAAGACATTGCACTTTCTTCACATGAAACCTGTTTAGAAGATAAGTTAGCTTATGCCTCCAACTTCAAAATTGTTGAGGTAGAATCGAATAAGTTAATTGCAAGAAGAATTACTCAAGACATAGGTGAAAATAGGTTGGTGATTAATCCTCCATATAAAACTATGACTGAAAAAGAAATGGATCAGTCATTTGATTTGCCCTATACAAGATTACCACATCCAAAATATCACAAAAGGGGAGCGATTCCGGCTTATGATATGATTAAGTTCTCTATTAATATGCACAGGGGATGTTTTGGTGGATGTAGTTTTTGTACCATCTCAGCCCACCAAGGAAAATTCATTGCCTCTCGATCAAAAGAGTCAATAATGAGAGAGGTTGATGCGGTGACTGAACATCCTGAATTTAAAGGATACATTTCAGATTTGGGAGGACCTTCTGGGAACATGTATAAAATGAAAGGAATTGATGAAGCCATTTGTGAAAAGTGTGTTTCACCATCCTGTATCCACCCGGTGATTTGCTCAAATTTAGATACCAAACATAAACCCTTAACTGATATTTATAAAGCAGTTGATAAGCACCCTAAGGTGAAAAAAGCTTTTGTTGGATCTGGAATCAGATATGACTTGTTAGTTTCAGATTATAACAAGCAATTGAATGCTGATGATTCTGAAGAGTACATGGAACAATTGATTACGCGTCATGTTTCTGGTCGATTGAAAGTTGCTCCAGAACATACAGCTGATGACACTTTGAGGATTATGAGAAAGCCTTCTTTCAAATACTTTCATAAGTTCAAAGAAAGCTATGACCGTATTCAAGCTAAACACGGCATGAATCAACCTTTGATTCCATATTTTATTTCTTCTCATCCTGGATGTAAAGAAGAGGATATGGCAAATCTCGCCGCGGAAACCAAAGAATTAGGTTTTCAATTGGAGCAAGTTCAAGATTTCACGCCAACACCAATGACAGTGGCTACAGTGATTTATTATGCTGGAGTTCATCCTTATACTTTGAAACCTACTTACGCTCCTAAAACTAAGAAGGAGAAACAAGACCAACACCGTTTTTTCTTTTGGTACAAACCTGAGAATAAGCAATGGGTGAAAGATAAGTTGATCAATGCCGGGAAACGTGATTTATTAGAGCGTCTTACAGGAGATGGTGGAAGAAGAGGGAGAAGCAAGGAAACTCCGACTAAGGAAAAGGAGATGCCTAAATGGTTGAAAGAAAATCGTTCGAGAAGAAAAGGCTAATTAATTTTTCATGACATTTTGAATCCTATCATACAAACATCATCAAGCTGTTCAAATTCTCCCATCCATTCGTTGAATGATTCGGTCAAAATTTCCTCTTGTTTTTTAATTGATTCAGAGGAATTTTGGACAACCATATTTTTTAAGTTTTTGGATTTTAGCTTTTTTCCTTTTTCGCCTCCAAATTGATCTGCAAACCCATCACTGAACATATAAATTTGATCTCCGGGATTTAATAAAAATGAGTGATTAGTGAATGGAGCCATATCTACGAATTTGCCGATAGGTTGCTTATCGGCTTTGATTTCTTCTAATTGATCAAGGCCATCTCGTACTATCCAAATTGGGTTGTTAGCACCGGCCCATTCACAAGCTCCTGTTTTCAAATTTATTTTTGCCAAGGATATGTCCATTCCATCTTTTACTGTTCCCCCTCCTTTTTCAAATTGCCTTATCACAAGCTCTCTGGTTCTGCCCAAAATTGTGGCAGGAGATTGCTTGTTGTCTTCAAGAAGCGATTTTGACAAAGCGTTTGAACAAACCACACTTACCATTGCTCCAGGGACTCCATGCCCAGTACAATCTGCGGCAGCAATATAATGATCGTCTCCCACGGTTTCCAACCAATAAAAATCACCCGCGACAATGTCTTTTGGTAAATAGATGACAAATAAATTCTTTAGTTTTTGTTCCATTTCTGCAACCACGGGGAGAATTGCATCCTGAAGTCGTTTAGCGTAGTGAATAGAATCAAGAATCTCTTTATTCTTTTCTTCAACTTGAAGTTTTTGTTGTGAAATAACTTCCTTTTGCTTTCTGGTAACTTTTAATTTCCGATAGATTATTCCACCTAAAATGGCAACAACTAACAAGCCAATGAACAAAGCAATTTGTTGCGTATTTTTTGCTTTAAGTTCTGCATTCTTTTTAGCAAAGTTAGCCTCAGCCACTTCCTTAACTTGTTCATTCCTTATGCTGTCTGTCTTAGTTTTGGTCTCGTATTCATATTCATATTGTTGACTTACTACGGCTCTCGTGTTCTCTTCATTTACTAAACTGTCCCGCATCAAGATGTGCGTTTCGTACATCTCCAGAGCTTTCGAAGAATTTCCTTCAATTTTAAAGATCTGATAAAGAATTTTGGATGCCTCTTTTTGTTTAACAACACTGCCAATTTCTTCTGCAATTTCAAATGCTTCAATACAATATGTTTTTGCTTTATTGTAATTCTTCCTTATCAATTCAATCTGCGCCAAAGTATTTAAGGAGCTCGAAACCCCTGCTGCGAAGTTCTCTTGCCTTCTTAATTTTAGGGCTAGTAAAGCATATTGTTCTGCACTATCTAATTGATCAAACTGAATATGAAGGTTTGCAAGATTGTTGAGTGTGGAGGAATGACTTTGAGGCTCATCCAAGGTTTTAAAAATTGAATCAGATTCATTAAAAAAGACTAAAGCAGAGTCAAACAATTCCATCTTCATGAAGAGGGCTCCGAGATTTCCTAACGAGGTCCCAACACCTTTCCAATTTTCGAGCTCACGTTTCAATTCTATCGACCGTTGAAAGTGGAAAAGTGCAGATTCAAAATCTCCCATTGTTTTATAGAGGTTACCAATGTTATTGCTTAATCTAGCCATCTCCGCCAAATTCGTGTCTAGTTCAACGATTTGCATTGAGATAGAATAACTTTCGTGTGCTAAACGCTCTTTTCCTTGACTTGAATAAACAATGGCCAAGTTGTTCAAAACGGCTGCGCAACCTTCTTTGTTACCGGTCGACCTGTACAATTCTAGGGCTTCTTTATAATGGTAGACGGCATTGTCAAATTCAGAATTTCTATCAAACATTCTTCCAATGTTCTGTTTCACATTTGCCGCACTTTCTATCTCATTAATACCAATATACACTTCTACGCTTTGTTCATAGTAGATAAATGATTGGTCATAATCCTGCTGTCTTCCTGATATTATTCCGAGAGCATTTAAAGAGAGGCCATGATTCTGATGATAGAATAATTCAATTTCTTCGGAAAGATCTTCTTCTAATTTTTCTAGACAAAAATCTCTCATCCATTTGAGGATTTCAATATCTAGATTCGGATCATATGGTCTGACAATAGCTGCCCAATCAAAATATGAATTAGTTTTCAGGGTATCGTTGTCGCTTGTGTTGATAATGTTTTCAACAGAATCTGCTTGAAAATGCACCTGTTCTGGAAGTTGAGCGAAGCCCAAGGAAGAAATAATGAATACACATCCAGTTAAAAGAGACCTCATATAAGTAGCTTTGATAGTTCAAAGTAAGCTGCTAATATAATAATTTGATGCTATGACGCCAAAATGGATTTATCAAAGGGTCTCAATGGTGATAGTGCAGGAAGAAGAGGGAGAAGCAAGGAAACTCCGACCAACGAAAAGGGGATGCCTAAATGGTTGAAAGAAAATCGTTCGAGAAGAAAAGGCTAATTTTTAGGGAAAAATAATCTAAAGGTTGTCCCCTTTCCAAGTTCTGAATCTACTTCAATTTTACCTGAATATGAAGTCATGACTTTGTCAACTAAGTAGAGTCCAACACCAGTTCCGTCAACCTTCATATCATTTTTTAGTCGAACAAAAGGTTGAAACAAATTCTTTTTATCCTTCTCTAAATCCATTCCTATTCCATTGTCTTGATAAACAATGATGCTATGATTATTATAAGAAACTAACTCAATTTGAAGAGAAGGTTTAACTGTGCAATATTTGATAGAGTTTGTTACCAGATTCAACATTACACTTTCAAAAGCTTTCGGATGCATTTTCAAAGATTCAAAGTCTTTTCTCTTGAATATCACTCCAATTTTGTCAGATAATTCGTGCTCTCTAAGCAATTGTCTAAGCCCAGCTTCTACATCTAATTGTTCAGTATGTTGCTCTTTCAAATACTGTTCTGCGCTTGACAATTCGAGAAAGGAGTCTACCGTTTCTCGGCCAATTTCTGCTACACGACCCAATTTTTTCAGTACTTCAGACACCTTTTCAGAATCTTGTTTCTGATTGTACTTTACTGCCATATTCGTCAAAGACTTAGTACTATTAATCACGGTTTTTAAATCATGACTTACATGATAATTGAAGGAGTCAAGGGAGTCATTGCTAATTCTGAGCTCTTCAATAACTCGGCTGAGCTTCTTGTTCGTTTCATTTTGATTACTTGCCAGTCTCCCAGCTATGAAAAAGGATAATCCAAGAAAAAAGGGAGCCGTTAAAATGATGAGAAGAACAGGGTTATCCTCCAGGCGTTGTGGGATATTTGCAAAACTGAAATCTCCATCATTATAAGTACAAAAGTCTAGAAGAAAGGCAATTATTGGAAACAACAAACCAAATGCAATACCGAATAGGGTATATCTAAGAATCGTTTTATCTTTTTTAAGTGGCTTCATGACTTCAATGCAAATATGGAATCTTTAATTTGAAATAACGAATTTACCATTACTCCTTTGCGCTCTAA
>JBLFXO010000237.1:0-5739 GCA_047609865.1 Arenicella sp. | reverse complement strand
GCTAATTCCAACGTCCAATACATAATTTATTGTTTTTAACTTTTCCGCAAATGAAGTTTTTTTTATCCATATATCCTAATATTTGTCGGTAAAAGAATTGTTTTTGTTAATAACTCGCCCTCAAAACCCGCTATTTCTGGGCTACCCAAGGAATTTCTTCTGCTCCCAGTTTATGAGTCAAATACCTGCCATAGACAAACAAGTAATCACTTAGACGATTCAAAAAGGCAATTATTACAGGATTTTGTTCAACTTCTTCATTCAGAGCAACAACTAATCTCTCAGCTCTTCTACAAACGCAACGCGCAATGTGACAAAATGATACCGTTTGATGTCCTCCGGGAAGGACAAAAAACTTCATAGGTTCCAACTCTTCATCCATTTTATCAATTGACTTTTCTAACTTTTCAATGTCAGATTCTCTTAATTCTGGCAAGGTCATTTTAGACTTCTCAGGGTCAGAGGCCAACCAAGAACCAAGGGTAAACAATCTGTCTTGAACAAAGATCAACTCCTTCTTAACGTCTTCTGATAGGGCATTATCTCGCAGCAATCCAATGTAAGAATTGAGTTCATCCACCGTTCCGTAACTATCAATTCTCAAGCTTGATTTAGGCACTCTCGTTCCACCTATTAATCCCGTTTGACCTTTATCTCCTTTTTTAGTGTAGACTTTCATATTACAATACTATAATTTTTAAAATACTGAAATACTATAATGTATTAAATTGATTATAGGACTACAGCATTGTAGCGTACTTAAATTCTAGAATTTAAGTACAAAATGTTGTTTTACTTGTTCTTTCCTTTTCAAAACGATTCCCATTCGCAATAGTTCAATGCTTACGTGGATTTTATCGGATCGAATAATTGTTTGCCAGGCCTTTTCCATTCCTTCGCTCCATCTGATATCATCAAATATTAAAAATGAATCGTTGTGAGAGTGCGCTAAAAACTTCTCAAAATAAGCGCCTGTTGCCTCCTCAGTATGATTGCCATCAATGTAAATCAAATCAAATTCTCTCTCTTCAATATCGGCAAAGCTAGTTTCGAACTCTCCAACTCTTAAATGAATGTTATTCAGTTGAAGCTCATCAAAATTAAGCTGAGCTCGTGTTGCTATTTCTGGACATCCTTCTAAGGTCAAAACGATCGTGTCATTTTTAGCCAAATATGCCGAACCGATTCCCAAAGATGTCCCCAATTCTAAAACTGAAGTCAACTTATAGAAATCAACAATTCTATTTAGTAATCGACCATACTTCTTTGAAACAGCTGCATTCTTTGCTAATTCTGAAATTGTTCTTTTATTAGAATCGTGTTTTCTAGAACCAGCTCCAAAATCAGTAATCTCAATTTCAGTTGCATCAGAAAGTAGCTCTTTTCTCAACTTCTCAATCTGCGGCTGCTTTGCTCTTGAAGTCTTTTTGAGAACTTCATTATAAAATTCAAATACAAATGGGGAATGGATGCCATGTGCATTTACCGCGTTAAGTTTATATTTTAGTCCGCTTTTAAACATGTCCAAGGCTCAAAGATTTTGTTAATTTTGATTAGCCTTAGAACGAAATTAATGGAATTAACAGAAAAGATAGCCTTAGAGAGAAGAAAAATTGAACAGGGAAACCCTGTCCTTAATCTAAGTGGATCCTGTACGACAGCGTCTGGAATACTGAGATTATCTACAGATGAAATAGACAGTTTGAAAGCTATCTTTGAAGAGAAACGAGGAGAAGAGGATATTTGTTTTTTCACTCCTGCATCAGGTTCTGGCTCAAGAATGTTCAAAATATTTTTTGAATACCTATCTGAATCTTATCCTGATGATCCGACAAAAGCCGCCGAACGATCAATTGAGATGTTAGATAACATTGATCAATTACCTATCAGAGAATTACTTTCTGAAAGGTGGATAGTGGAGTTACAGGACGGTGGAATTTTTCCGGATGGGATCATTAATGAATTGATATCAGAAGACGGTCTTCATTTATCTACTCTTCCGAAAGGACTAATTCCATTCCATTATTACAATAAAAAACTTTTAAATCCATTTCAAGAACACCTCATTCAAAGTGAACAGATTGGTGGCAGATTATGTAGCCTTCATTTCACGATTAATCCAGATTTTCATTTTGACATTGAGGAATCGCTTGCCGAAATTTCAACGAATCTTGTCTTATCATTTTCTTCACAAGATCCAAAGACACATTCTATTGCTTTCGATTCCGATTTAAATCCAGTAAAAGATGAAGATGATAATATCATCTTCAGACCTTCAGGACACGGAGCACTTATCAACAACTTAAATGATATTGATGCTGACCTAGTATTGATTAGGAACATAGATAATATCCAACATCAAAAGAAAGCTGTCCAATCAACAAGATATCGTTCAGCACTCTCTGCAAAGCTCATTGAGTTTAGAGACGAAGTTCACAATATACTTTCGAAACTATCTAAAGACCAATCTTTTGAGAGCTCAATAAAAATACTTAATGAAAAGTATGATTTGAAATTCTCAGAAAAGGAAATGACTTACCCTGAAGCTGCATTTTTAGCTTTAAATCGACCACTTAGAATTTGTGGAATGGTTAAAAATGAGGGCGAACCAGGTGGGGGACCTTTTTGGGTAAAGGATGAAAAAGGAAAAGAAAGCAGACAAATTATCGAGAAGTCACAAATATCTGACGATCCTGAACACCTGAATATGATTCAAAACGCCACTCACTTTAATCCGGTAGAGTTGTTTTGTTCAACAAGAAGCTTTAAAGGAAAGAAATTCAACCTGTTAGAATTTGTGAATGAAGATCAGTACTTCTTAGTTCAGAAAACTCAAGACGGCAAGGATATCCAATATATTGAGCGTCCCGGCCTGTGGAATGGAGCTATGGCAAACTGGTTGACACTTTTTATTGAGATAGATGCTGATTGTTTTAGTCCAGTGAAATCTATTGTGGATTTGCTGAAGGATGCTCATCAGGGGTAGAGCGCTTCGCGAGAGATGACGTGGTTTGTGGTTTGTGGTTCGTGGCTCTTGGTTCGTGGTTCTTGGTTCTTGGTTCGTGGTTCGTGGTTCTTGGTTCGTGGTTCGTGGTTCGTGGTTCGTGGTTCGTGGCTCGTGGTTCGTGGTTCGTAGTTCGTGGTTCGTGGTTCGTAGTTCGTGGTTTGTGGTTTGTGGTTCGTGGTTCGTGGTTCGTGACTGGAGATTCGTGACTGGAGACTCGGCGAGATGACAAATGGACCGCCTCCCTTCTTGCTATTCGCGAAGAAGTACTCCTCCTAAAAGGTGGAGAGGATTGCTACGCAATATTGGGATGACAAATGAATTTTGGTGACTGGAGATTCGATATTGGGAACTCGGCAAGATGACAAATGGATTTGAGAGCCTCGCGGACCCTTTTCAAATTGATAATTGTTTAATGGCAATCGCAATCAGTGCTACAACCCTGACTTGACGCTTTTTTCTTGAGATTCTTTTTGTAAAATCTGAATACCAAATATGCCACTGAAACAACAGCTAAACCAAAAACGATATATTCCTGAATACCCATCTAACTTAATATTTGATAAGCTATTAAAGCTGAAAAATACGCTAAAGCGGTCATATATAAAAATTGAACGCTCGTCCATTTTATAGATTTGGTTTCTTTATAAGTCACGGCGACAGTGCTTAAACATTGAAGAGCAAAGGCATAGAAAAGCAATAAAGAAATACTTGTGGCGAAACCAAACACCATTGATCCGTCTGGATTCTTCTGACTTTTAAGTCTATCTCTTACCGTCATTTCATCTTCTGAATTAATAGAGTAAATGGTTGACATAGTACCGACAAATACTTCTCTGGCGGCTAATGATGTAATCAAGGATATTCCGATTTTCCAATCATAACCTAGAGGTTTGACAATTGGCTCAATGCTTTTGCCAATAGTTCCTAGATACGAACTCTCTAATTCAATAGAATTGATCATAAGTTCCTGCTCCTCTTCGCTTAAATAAGAATGTTCTGCCGCAACAGTTTGCTCGGCATTCTTAAAAGTGTCTCCTCCGTTAGTTGCCAAAACAAAGAGAATTACAGATGTTGCCAGAATTATTTTACCGGCATTCCAAACGAAAGACTTTGCGTTGTTCCATACGGAAATAAAGACGTTTTTAAAATCAGGCATCAGATAGGTAGGCATGTCAATTATCAATGAACTTTTGAAATCTGTTTTCAAAATCCACTTAAAAACTAAGGCAGATATTAATGAAAGAACAACACCTAGTAAATACATTCCCATCAATGCCAAACCTTGAGCATTAAAAACCCCTATTGCTGCGTCATCAGGAATAACCAAAGCAATGATGATTACATAGACAGGGATTCTTGCCGAACATGTCAACAGAGGCGTTATAAGGATGGTTATCAGTCTTTCTTTATTGTTTTCAATAGTTCTGGCAGACATTATCGCTGGAATAGCGCATGCCAAACCCGAAATCATAGGGACGACACTTTTACCACTCATGCCGAACTTCTGCATGAATTTATCCATCAGATAAACGATTCGTTGCATGTATCCGGACTCCTCAATAATGGAGAAGAGGAAAAATAAAATGGCTATTTGGGGCACAAAAATTACGATTCCTCCAATTCCGGGAATAATCCCTTCTGAAATTAAATCAGAGAAATATCCAGTTGGTAAAGCAGATGAAACGGCTTCAGACATCCATGCAAAGGAAATGTCGATCCACTCCATTGGATATGCGGCCAACCAAAATATAGCTTGAAAAATGAGTAGCATTATGGCTCCAAAAATTACGTATCCAAAAACTGGGTGAACTAACCATTTATCAGCTTTTGTAGTGAAATCAGTGGCCTTAGACTTATCCTGACTAAGCGATTTTTCAATCAATGAATTCAGAAATTTATATCTTAAAATAGACTCATTTGTTTTCCATTTCTTCTGATCTTTGGCCTCTAAATCTCCTGCTTGGCCTTTTGCCATGTTGAGGAAAGTAGCGTAATCAGAAGTCTCAGATTTAGCTTCTTTGATAGTATTCAAATTTTCGCCTTCGATATAATGCGCTTCTCTTTCCGAAATATTTATATCCTCTAAAAGAAGATCTTTTAATTCAATTATTCCTTCTGATTTTTTAGCTGAAATTGAAATTACTGGCACCCCAAACTCTTCAGACAAAACATCCTCATCAATAGTAACACCTTGCTTTCGCGCAACATCTATCATGTTGACAACAAGAATCGTTGGAATATTTAAATCTCTTATTTGATCAAAGAGATATAAGGTTCTCTTCAGGTTTATGGCAGATGCCATTACAATCAATTTCGCTGGCAATTCTTCTTTTGGAGTATTCAATAGGTAATCAACCACCAATTCCTCATCCTTAGATTTTGGAAAAAGACTGTTGATTCCGGGAAGATCTATGAGTTCAAAAGAAACTTCTTTATGATTGAATTTCCCTTTCTTTTTATCGACAGTTACTCCTGGGTAGTTTCCAGTTTTCTGACGCAATCCGCACAGTGAATTGAATAATGTCGTTTTCCCGATATTGGGATTTCCCAAGAGGGCAACTTTATGAGATTGACTGCTCTTACTCACTTATTCAACAATTACAGTGCTGGCCTCAGCTATTCGTAATGACATTAAAGAATCATTAACCGAAATATAGATAGGACCGTTAAATGGCGTCTTGTTAATAACCGTTACTTGAGCTCCTGGTAAAAGCCCGAACTCAAAGAGTTTC
>JBLFXO010000236.1:0-5782 GCA_047609865.1 Arenicella sp. | reverse complement strand
CCAGTGAATATGGGATATCCTATTAACACGGTTTCTGATGAGACTCATTTTGCTTATTACCCTAAATTGAAAAAGGCTTTTTATGCTACATTCTCTTCTTCTGGTAACGGAGGAATTGGAGCAAGAGATCTATTTCAGGTAGACATGAGTAATTATGTTTTCTCTTTTCCTGAAGAATAAATAGCATTGAACCCAAGGATTTTACAATAAACACTGTTAATAAAGATGATAGATTTCTTGATTGCAAGTTCTAAAATGAGTTATCTTTAATATTACAATGAAGTTTTGCATTAAATATTTTACTATTTCAGCTTTTTTGATAGCTAGTTTTTCTAGTTTTTCACAAACACAGATGGATACTTTATCAGGAGTTTTTAGGCCAAGAATTGGTCTAGGAGTTGGAACCATGCAGTATTACGGTGAAGTTCAAGATTACCAAAAGAAATTTTTACCTACAGTTGCTAGATATTACGGGACTGCATATGTAAACTTTCCAATGACGAAGTATTTCAATACTGAGTTTTCTGCTTCTTATGGTAAACTAGCTGCAAATGAGAGAACATTAGATCGTAACTTCAATTTTGAGTCTAGAATTAGAATGGCGAGTGTTCAACTTTATTACAACTTCTATCCGCTATTCAGCAACAAAAGAAACTTATTCCATCCATATGTCGGAGTTGGTTTTGCGTCATTCGAATTTTTATCGAAAACTGATTTGTTAGACGCGAACGGTAATCCATACTATTATTGGTCTGATGGTTCGATCATGAGTGCAGATGAGAATAGCCCATTAGCTTCTACTGCGACTGAAATGCATAGAGATTACACTTATGAAACTGATTTAAGAGAACAAAACCTGGATAGTCTAGGAGATTACAGAGAACAAAGTTTTGCCATTCCTTTGAGTTTAGGTCTTGAATGGCACCTTTCGCCAAGATGGGATTTCAGAGTTTCTTCTACGTTCTACTTCACCTTCACAGATTTAATTGACAATATTTCACAAGCAGGTGTTGGTCCTGAGAGACATGGGGATGGATACCGAGATAAACTTTGGACAACATCAATCTCTTTGAGCTATGATCTTCAGTTTCCGCAAGACAATGAATTTGACATGAATGACAATTCAGATATTGAATTGTACGCAGACTTTGATAAGTCTGATTGGGATCAAGATGGAATTATTGACGCTCATGATGAATGCGCCGATACTCCTTTAGAAGCATTAGTTGATGAGAAAGGTTGCCCACTTGATGGAGACGGAGATGGGGTTCCAGATTACAGAGATGATGAATTGGATACTCCTGAAGAAACTTGGGTGGATGAATTTGGAGTAACAATGACCGAAGAAGATATCGCTAAGCACTGGAGAGAGTTTAATGATTCAACTGGATACGATCATGATTTTGTAGAAAATAAAATGGTTGTTGAGTTTGGACGCCATAACACTCCCCAGTTGATAGATCCTTATGCTACGGGAACAGCTGAAATGTCTTATGTAGTGATCATTGGAAAAGAACAAAAGGATATTTCTGCAAATGAACTTCACAATTACCTGGGCTATGACAACTTCAAATCAGAAACTAGAGGAGATACCGTTTATTACATTTTAGGTGAATATGATAAAATTGAAGATGCCGTGGCAGCTAAAACTGATCTTGAGGCATTAGGAATTGAAGTTGACTTAATTGGTAGAGATGGATCAAACAAAAACACTTATGTACCTGTTGATGAAAAGGTAATTGATAAGGTCGTTCAATCAAATCTTGAAAATGGACATGAAGGACCTGATGTAGCAAGTAAAGAGCAATTATTTAGAGTTCAATTAGGAGCATTTAAGCAAAAGGTTGACACTGAAAAGCTCTTCCCAGGTGAAGAAGTTACTGAGGTGACAGCCAAGGATGGTATCACACGTTATTACACTGGATCATTTGATAATTATGATGAGGCAGAAAAGCTAAGACATGACATGAGAGTGAAAGGTTATAAATCATCATTTGTTGTTGCTTACGAAGGACAAAAACGTGTGACTTTGAAAGACGCCGGTGTTGACCCTAACGATCTTCCTTCAAATTATAATGAAGATAACGAGTTAAGCACATTTGTTGAGCCACCAAACAAGGACGCTACTTTAGATGTTAAGTACAGAGTTCTAATGATGTCTACAAATGGAAATCTTTCAAATGAAGAATTAGATATCTTATATAATATTGGTGGTGTGAAAGTTGTGAAAGCATTTGATGGAACCTTGAATTACTACTCACAGCAATTTGATTCTGTTGAGGACGCTACTAAAGCCCTTGAAGACTACAAGACTTATGGTTTAGAGAATATGACTCCTATTTATGAATATGAAGGAGAGTATTTAACTGAAGACGAATTCAAGGAAAAAACAAAGCCTTAAACTAATTCTGTCTCCACCTTATTTTTCTTGATTGCCATCCAAGCCACAATAGTTGCAAAGATTAGAATGATTCCTCCTGCTAAAAAAGGTGCGGCCGGAAAATAGTATGACTTCTCTTTATCCGCGAAAAAATGGAAGAGTGAAGTATACAACAGTGGACCAATAATCGCCGTTAAGCTAATCATACTTGTCAAAGCTCCTTGAAGATTGCCTTGTTCATTGTCCGGAACAAAATTCGACATTAAACTTTGCAAGGTTGGTCCTGCAATTCCACCTAAAACATAAGGAACTAATGCAATAAAAAAGAGTGTTTGATTTCCAGCAATAGCAAAGCTGAACATTCCTGCCGTCCAAAATATAAACCCCATCATAATCACTTTATTTTGACCGAATTTTTTCACACTAAACCCTATCAATCCACCTTGAACAATTCCTACCAAGAGACCTACGACACCTAAACTAATACCTACCATTGCTTCGCCCCACCCAAACGCTTCCATTGTGAAAAATGACCAGGTTGATGGCATGACTTGCCCTGCTAAATGAACCAAAGTGAATGCCACTACAAATAATCCTAAGGATCTGTATTTTCTAAGGTTAGCCAGAGATACTCCGGGAATAACTCTTTTCCAGTCGATTTCTCTGCGCTTCTCTTTTGGCAATGATTCAGGCAAGACGAAAATTCCCCATACCAAATTCGCAAGGGCCAAAGCAGCCGCAACGAAGAACGGAACTTGATAGCCCCATTGTGCACAGAAGCCTCCAATCATTGGTCCTAAAAAGAATCCAAGACCAAAAGCTGCACCGATCATTCCAAAATTCTTCGCCTTATTTTCTGGCGTACTGATATCTGCAATATAAGCTGTAGCCACTGTATGAGAAGCTCCGCATATGCCTGCAAGCATCCTTCCAACAAAAAGCCAAGCTAAGGTAGGCGCAAAGGCATGAAAAATATAATCTGCACCTAAACCTGCCAAGGCAATGAATAAGATAGGACGTCTACCAAATTTATCACTCAACTCTCCCATTAAGGGGGCGAAGAGAAACTGCATGAATGCAAATGACGAAATCAGTAATCCACCCCAAAGTCCAGCATCATTTAATTCTTGTCCTGTCAGCTCTTTAATTAGTGTAGGAATTACGGGAATGATTATAGCGATTCCCATAACGTCCACCAGAATCACTGTGAAAATGAATAAAAGCGAACCTTTACTTGCTTTTTCTTTTGCCATAATCGAAGGCAAAGATAATCTAAACGAAATTAGTGAACTACTGCCCTAATAAGTGGATGTTGCCTTGTCCTTCTATGATGGTACCATCATCTGCAACTCCCTTATAAGTATAGAAGTAAACTCCATCAGTACACATTTTACCGTTTTTATTTTCACCGTTCCAAGAATCCGTGATACTCATAAATTCAATTATGACCTGACCCCATCTATCAACAATCACACAGCTGAATTCAGCAACGGCCTGTGCATGAAAATCAAAGGTAAATTCATCATTTGCTAAATCACCATTAGGCGTGAACACATTTGGAGCTGTGAATGCTAGAGGGTCATGGACGATTATTTCTTTACAAGTAGTATCAGAACATCCATTTTTGTTCAAGGCTACCAAGCAAATATTATATATCCCCTCAGATGTATAAGAGGTATCAAAAACTTCATTTACATCATGCGAAATGAGCCATCCGAAACTTGGATTGGCTAGATCGTAATCAAAATTCCAAAAGAAGGTGGTATCTGAATTAGGGTTATTCGGATTCGCATAATTAGCTGATTGATTTGATAAATTAACAGTCACGACAGCAGTTCCTTCGCATACACCTGAAGTTAAGAACTGCGGTGAAGCAATGTCATAAGTTGCAATGGGATTTAATGAATCTAGCGTTATCGTCTGCTGCAAGATGCAATTGTTGTTATCTGTTACCGTAATTTGATAATCTCCAGGATTTAGTCCACCCCAAGTTGTATTAGTTGATGTGGCCAAGGTTTGAAGATTCGTCCAAATGTAATCGTAATCAGGTGTTCCTCCACTTGCTGCGGCAAATATCACTCCGTTACCAGATTGGAAACCTTGTAGTCTACAAAATGCAGGATCCGCCCCTAATTCTTGCAAAAAAAGAGAGTCTGGATAAGTGATAGTGAAATCAAAAGTCTCTGTACATCCATTCTCGTCATTCAATATTAAGGTATAATCTCCCCCTGCAACATTCTCTAATGAATCTTCACCAATTCCGTTTTGACCTCCTGGATTTGGCGCCCAGAAATAACTAATTAAATTATAAGCTCCACTATAATTAAATACGGTATCAGCTACAGCCAAACCTGTTGGGACACCGAAACATAAAGGATCTGTAATCTGTAAGTCAATCACTATTTGTAGTGGGTCATTCAAGAAAACAGAATCCACAAAGTTGCATGGGAATTCATCTGTTACATTGAAATAGTACCAACCGCCATTTAAGTTGTTAGCAGTATTTGAATTACCGACATTCATAACAGTACCCAAATCATCCGTAATCACGAAAGTTTGATTACCTGTTGCGTTGACAGTAGAAATTGTCGCAGAACCATCACTGAATCCAAAACAGGTGGGATCATTTCCAGTGACCGTCCCAGATAGCAAGCAGTTCCCGGTTACAATTATCTGAATGCATTCTTGATCATCACAAGGCGGAACCCCTGCATCATAACAGATGTTCCAAGTTCCAACCCCTGCAACCGCAGGGTCAAAAACTCCCGTTGTAGCATTCACACAAGCACCACAATCAGAGGACCAAGTTCCGCCAGCTGGGCTAGCGGATAAGCTTTGCGTTCCGGCTGTAGGTGCAAAGGGGCCCGCGGCAGTAATGCTAACCGTTGGAATCGCATTCACAGTAACAGTGACCACATCAGTGGCCACGCATCCAGCTAAATCACCAGAAACTGTATAATTTACAACCCCTACGCCTGGTGTAAAGGAAATCCCATCATTCACTCCGTTGTCCCAAGAAATGATTGCAACATCAGGATTATTTGCCGTGAGTGTAACTGATTGTCCTTCACAAATCGTTTGATCTAAACCTGCCCCAATAGTCGGAGAGCCTGGAGTCACAATGTTAATGCTTGTATTCACCAAGGTTGTACATCCAAGAGAATCCATCAAGAAATTAGTGTAAGAACCAGGTGCCAAACCAGTAATGATGATTTCCCCTGCCCCATTAGCTGTAAAAGTTGCGGGGCCTACAATCCCTCCGTCAAAATAAGTTAAGTCATAATCTTCACCATTAGTGAGTCCACTGAAAGTAATTGTACCATCAAAGGGAGCTAAGCAAGATGAAGCGTCCATACCTGTTACTGTAAAACTAGGACCAGCAGTGACTATTACATCTGCGTC
>JBLFXO010000235.1:0-5786 GCA_047609865.1 Arenicella sp. | reverse complement strand
CGTATCGCGCTGGTGGATTTTCAATGATTTCAATGTCTTTTATAGATCCTGCAGGTAATGATCTTAAGTAATTTTCTAATTCAGAACCCGATAAGTAAGAAGGTTTGTCATTAATGTAAATGGCAACACCTGTTCTTCCTTTCAAAACGACTTGACCATTTTGATCTACCGTTACCCCTGGTGCTTGCTCTAAAATTTCCAAGGCATTACTTCCCGTACTTGCAATTAATGCATCAGGTGTAATAACAATGCGGTCTATTTTTCTAACGGCGAAAGGAACCGTCCCATCCACTGTTACTGCTCCCAACACATTTTTATTAATTTTTAATGTTATCGCTTTCATTTCAAATGATTCAGCAACGTCTATCGCTTCTGAATGATCAAGAAAACCTGTGTACTTAACTTTGAAAATGTACTTACCAGATTCAACGGATGAAATTGTAAAAGAGCCATCCGTATCAGTAAGTTCAGTTTTCATTAAAGTAGAATCTGAGGAATTATAAAGTGATATCAGTGCTAAATCAACTCCGATTTTGTTCTCATCCATAATTTTACCTGAGATGTCAAAAGAAGTTTGAGCTATTGTGGTGGAGCCTAAAATGATAGCTAGAATGAAAAGGGTGTGTCTCATTTGTTTGAAGTATTAAATAATTAGTTGAACTAATTAAATTGAATACTACAAAGTTAAATATTGCATATGTTGTCCGGGTGTTAAAGCATGTTAAGTAGAGCCAAAAATTGTTAAACGGTTTCGAATTTGGAAGAGTGGAATACCGCAAAGAATATCAATCTTGATAGCGGTTTGAATTTCTGCTGAAAGGAGGTAACTGTGAGCGCTTTTGAGCTTTATTCAACAAATCAACATCAAACGCTTCTCTCCTGCCTTTTCTTTAGGTGCACGGTGAAGGCAAGGAAGAACATTGCTTTCAGGATGGTCAACTGCTAATTTCCAAAGATGGCCGATACCGAGATTTGTGAATTGAGTTCCTGCTTTAGCTTGATAATGTAGATCAAAGAAGTACTCAGTTAAAAAGGCTTCAAAACCTTCATCTAGTCCTTCATGCAGCATTCTCAGTTCATCTCTTATTTCAGGAACAAGTACTTTTTTATTGGCTTGAGAATTTGCCACTATTTCGCTTGCTGCGCCATGGTAAGTGCACAAAAAGGTGTCTGTTGCAACTGGAGATCGATCAACATGAAATGAATAAACATCAGTTGGAAAAAAGCTATCATCTCTCTCATAGTTTTCAATCACATTAAGAATTGGTGATGCGCCATGCGCTTTCAAAACTTTCAAATCATTCAAAAGGATTTCTTGAGCTAGCTGACCTTCTTTACTCAATTTCATTTCAAGAAGTTCATCTTCTTCAAGTACCAACATGTTTCCTTTGAGCTCTACTTTCTCAATTATTTCAGAAAAATCACCATCAAGCCTACGCGACCAGCAAAGAGCATTGACTTTCTCCTGAAAAGGTGTAGAAAGAAGGTCTTCGAAATTTGAGACACATTGAACTTGATTCTCAGAATGAGATAGGTCTGGCATAGGGTTAAATAGGCTGGGTGAAGTTAGGCATTTTTGGAGGTAAAAATAATCTTCGAGCGAAACGCATTTTTCTTATTCACCACCGAAGACGAAATGCAGTGTAGTCATGCTACGCATTTGTTTCCGAGAGCAAGGAGGGATTAAACGTGTAGATCAATTGGCCCAACGTTTGAGCTAAGCTAGCAATTTATTGCGTGCGAGGGGGGAGTCCTTAGAGGTAGCCAGAGAAGGAAAAGATTTACTCCCAATCAATATCTTCATAAGACAGCTCATCAATGATGTTGAATTGTAAATCTAATTCATAACGCCACTCTTCTTCAACACCTCTTATATCTACTATTAAGGCAACACTATAAATCTCTCGATCAACATAAGGACCCTTTTCCATATGGATATCACCATTATCTATAGTTCTGTGAACGGCGGGGTGATAGACAGTCATGGCGCTAATCTCGTGATAAATGTGGCTGTAGTTGCTGTCAACTCTTGATTCAATAACCGAATCAATTTCTGAAGGGTATTCATCTAAGTATTCAGTTTCTGGCCATGTGTCATCCGGAAAGGCAATGTCTTCATCATCAGTTGAATCGCATGAGTGCAATGCAATTATTACTATGGTGATTGATATTGTCTTTAGAAAATAGAGCATAACGTCTGAATTACTTATGCAAAATAAAATGCCCAGTAATTACTCGATCTGCATTTTCAAGAACTAAGAAGTACTTGCCAGATTTAAAATCTTCAACACTAATTGAAGAGAGCTTAGCTTCAAGTTCTCCTTTGCTAATCACCTTGCCTTCTTCATTTAAAACTGTGTATTCAGACCTGTCTTCAAAATCCTCAGGCAATTGTATGTTCAATATACTAGCTGTTGGATTTGGGAAAATTTGAAGTTGACCTTCCCCATTAATTTCATAGATATTTGAAAATGAATCGCAGTCGTCTAAAAGCGTGTAGGTTGTATTTGTATTATCTGTGTGAAAAATATAAAAGCAGCCAAGTTCAAATTGCAAGGCCTCCATGTATCCACTTGAAAAATTATCCATATGGTACATGTCAATCGCAATTACACTGCCGTCATAAAGGGCGCGAACGGTATTGTCTTTGGTGTGGCCAATGATTATTCTATCCGCTCCCATATTACCTACAAATTCGTCTACTTGCGCTTGAGTTAAGTCTTCTTCGGCCATCCCCCTATACCAGTAAACACCATCTGTACCATTGACTTCAATGCAATCACTGTTGATACAAGTACCATTCATTTCCATTCGTCCATAATCATTGATTTGATCATAGGTAAGATCTAAGGCCGAAACTTCAGGACTTATTCCGCCATGAGTGAAGGCGTAATCTCCAATTCTTTCTAAGATGTTTTTTGATCTCAACCATCTCCCTAGTTCTGTATCTGAGTCATACAATTCAGACATTCTCTTGCCCATCAAATGCGCATTATTGAAATACTTAACTTCTACATATCTCCAGTCATCCGTCATATTAAACATCTCATGATTCCCTATTATCAAATGAACTTTGCCGCCAACTAATTCAGCTTCCGCTTCAAGTTTGTATAACAGCCACATACATTCTGTGACATGAAATCCACGATCAAAAAGGTCACCACTAATAATCAAATGTCCATTTCCGTAAGTCCAATTAAAGCTGTCATCCATAACACCCTCTCCTACCAATACTTGTGTGAAGCCCTCAATATGGCCGTCAAAATCAGATATCGTGAGAAATTTGGGTGGAGTATTCAAATATTCTGAAGGTTCAATTAGAATCTCAGATTTTAAAGGAAAAGTGAAACTTGTGCCCATATGGGGTAGGGAACAAGTCAACAGTAATCCGCTCGTTGACGTGTAAGTGTTGCTGATAAGGCCAGTGGGAGTAACTTCTTTAACAATAATATCAGCTCCATCATAATATACATATGGGCCATCCTGATCATACAAATAAGTTGGAGTCATAAAGCTGTCAAACGATAAGTCACCATCAGCTGCACTTCTATTTCGAATTGAAATGGCAAGAGTATTCATACCATCTACAAAATAAGAAGGATCAATTTTATAGGTGTAGAATGCATTTTCATTAGTTGAGTTGCCGCTTTGTCTGGCGGCTGTAGTGTGGCTGATAACACCTGTCGGCATTAGTTCAGTTCGTAAAACCTCTTGACCATTAACATAGACAATTGCAGCCTCATCATGGATGAGGTGCAGGTACATTTCATTCAGCTGTGATACATCCGGAATATTCATTTTCTTTCTGAAGTAAAAGCTCACATTGCCGTTTGCTAATTCTGTTGCTTCGTCACTTTCACCAAACCCAAAATGACCAGCTCCTACCGCCCATGAGTTGTCGTTAAATGCTGCCGTATTCCATGTTGACCCCGGGTTAGTCGGATAGTCCCAATAACGCCAAGAGCTTCCTTGAACGTAAAATACTGAGTCAATTTCTTCAATCACTTCAATTGATTTAGCAAGAATGTTATTAGTCAAATCTTCATCATTTAGGATGATGACTTCAGCACTAATGTTGTACGTGTTTAATACACTGAGGTCTGCTGTTTGTGCAAATGTAAATACCGTGCTTTGCCCAAGGTCCAATGGAACCGTTCCCGGTTCAGTCGCTATTGGTGTGCCATCAATTGAATAGGACACACTATAAGTGTTAGCCGTCAAGTTTCCATAACTTAAAATCTCTACTTGAACAACGGCTGCTCCGTTGGGGTAATTGAAATTAGATGGCGTAACAATTGAATTCACTGCTAAATCTACATTTGAAAGGGAAGTATATTCAATAACTAATTTTGGAGCCTTTGTAGGATCTTCGTCATTTGAATATGCTTTTCGCAAATCAGAGCTGCCACCTGTTCCGTTAATGATAAATGAAATTGGATTACCGTTTTGCCATCCGTTTGAGGTGATGATTTCGGTCACTATGGTTGACAAGTCTGAAGTTCTCTGTGCAGTGCCAGCTTGATTATCTGACCAAGACGGAATAGAGCTCCAAGACGAATTTGCTGTTGTTGCTGTTCTTCCAGAAATATTATTTGTAGCATCTGCGAAGGTCACTGAATTAGAAACGTCTTCACCAGTTATTGTCATGCTGAGGCTGCCACTGCTTGAGCCGTCTGCAGTGAATTGAATGTATGCATTTGTAATCAAGGAATTAGCCGGAATCGCAATATTGTCAAATCTTAAGCCAATGGTTTGAAGGCCTTGACTGTTCCATGAATCATAAACCATCTCAAGGTCTGAACTGCTAGTAGTAACATAAGATCCGTCAAATTTTTCTTCAGCATCATCAGATGATGATTGAATGTACTGTTCAAATGTTTGAGCCGAAACTAAGTTTAGATGAACACTTAAAAGCAGTAAGAACGAGATTTTCAGGCTTTTCATAATCCCTAAGTTAAGGAAGTTTTAATGAATGTGTGCAGTGTTAAACTTCGAGCGAAACGCATTTTTCTTTTTCACCACCGAAGACGAAATACAATGAAGTCGTTCTGAGTATTTGATTGTGAGACCGATTTTTATCGGGTGAATAATTGAATACTCAGATCGAGTCCGTTCCTCCCGATAGCTATCGGGAGTGATGGCACCCCAGGACTTTGGACACTCAAATGGGCGGGAAGAGTGATGGCAAAAAGGGTGGGAATGATATTTGCTTAATATGTTAGACACTTTTTTAACCTCTTATTTTTGCTATAGAAGGGACAAGTACCTTTAAAAAATTAGGAAATTCGGAGAGATGCATGAGCTGGCCGTTTTGAATAGACAAAATGTGATGTGGTTCTTCTTTATGGAAACTTGAATCAAGAAGGTGAACAAAATTGAAATGAGAAAACTCATTATTCAGATTTTCATAGCCAAGTTTATACCGCTCTTCAATTTCTTTATCTGGAACAAAATGACCACCATTTTCAACTCTAATACGAACTCTCTCCTTGGCTTTGTCTAACGAATCAAGGCAGAAAAAGAACAGATTAAGTTCGAATCCTGCTGCTCTGAACTTTTCGGGCCAAAACATTGGAGTAGAATTGAAGTTTGTTTCATAGCAGAAGTCCAAATCATTTTCCATTGCACTCGCAACTGATTTTCAAGCAATGTTCGAGTTTTGTTATGAGCTATTTCGGTTCTCAAATCCGAATCACGCATTGAGTTATAAATAGCTAAAAACTCTTTATCGTAATCGAAATATTCAAGCCCGTTAGGTGTAATTGCACTGGCAAATGAGGATTTTC
>JBLFXO010000234.1:0-5789 GCA_047609865.1 Arenicella sp. | reverse complement strand
CCATAAATAATTGGATTTGAATTGTACATTTTCGAGTGAGTCATAAAGGTCGACATTCATATATCCTTGACCAACCCCTGTAGATTGATCGTAGAGCATACTGTCTGCATAAAATGTTCTTGAAGAATCAACGATTGTTGCTCCGTTCCAAAGCTGCACAAAGTCATCATCAGTAAAGAAAGTTCCTTTATTGCACAGAACTTTTGTGGAGTCAAAATAGATGATTGTAGGTCCATGAATATGAGCGGTACTGCTGTTTGTTCTAAATTCTAAGGTGTCAGATTCTAAGCGGTATTCAGGGTGATTAATTCTAACACTGTCTTTAAAAAAGAATGTTTTGATGTTCGCATGATAATAGCCCTTAATTGAAGTGAGTTTCATGTCACTTGAAATACTAGATATGGTTGCGAAATTCTTATAAGTCCCAACAGATCTTTCACCATCATACTCCAGAGAATCGGTGACTAGTTTGTATTCTTTGTCTCGCATTCTAACATTTCCTTGAAGTTTAGAAATTTTAGTGTTGCCGTCATATTTAATTGAATCACAAAACATGTTGATCGTATCTCCTTGATTGATATGAACACGTCCATATGCGTGAATTAAATCAAGATCACGGAAAAAGAGAGCAGAATCGCAAAAGAGATTTGTTTTGTTATGTTCAAAGTGTACATTTCCTACAGCATTTGTGACATTGACAAGACCCGGCACATCTTTTACAGTCTCTGCAAATATGAGCTTTATGACATCACCATTTCTCTCAAATCTGGATTGTCCAAATAAAGAATTTGATGGCATAAAAATGGCGCTTAATAAAAGCGCCATTAATCCTATTTTTATGTTGTCAATCAATATCAGTTTCTAATAATTGTTTGTTCTCGGTCAGGACCAACAGATACAATGCTTATAGGAACGTTTAATTGTTCTTCTAAGTATGTGATGTAGTCTAAAAATTCCTGCGGAGCGTCTTTTAAATCACGTAATGCAGTTAAATCTTGGTTCCAGCCTTTGATATCAGTATAGATTGGTTTAATATCCAAATCTGTAATATCATATGGTAGGTAATCAATTTTTTCACCATCTATTTCATAATGAGTACAAACTTGAATGGTGTCAAAAGTATCTAGAACGTCAGCTTTCATCATAGAAAGTTTCGTTGCGCCGTTAATCATACAAGCATATTTAAGTGCCGGTAAGTCAATCCAACCACATCTTCTGTCTCTACCAGTTGTTGCGCCGTATTCAGAACCAATTCTTCTGATTTCTTCTCCAACTTCATTATCAAGCTCGGTAGGGAATGGTCCCGCACCAACTCTAGTACAGTAAGCTTTAAATATTCCGATAACATCACCAATTCTGTTTGGAGCAACTCCTAAACCAGTACATGTACCGGCCGTAATAGTGTTTGAAGAGGTCACAAATGGATAAGTTCCAAAATCAATATCAAGTAAAGTACCTTGGGCACCTTCAGCTAAAACTTTTTTACCATCTAAGATGGCATTGTTGATGTAATGCTCACTATCAATTAGTTCAATGTTACTCATGAACTCAAGCGCTTCAAACCAAACTTTTTCAGTTTCATCTAAGATTGATTGATAATCGTAATCACCTAATAATCTTTTGTGCTTTTCAACTAATGTGTTATATTTTTCTTTGAATTTTGGAGATTGTGTATCTCCCATTCTAAGGCCATTTCTACCAGTCTTATCCATGTAAGTTGGTCCGATACCTTTCAGTGTAGAACCAATCTTCTTTTTACCTTTTGACTCCTCTGAATATTTATCTAATATTTTGTGAGTAGGAAGAATTAAGTGGGCTTTTTTAGATATCAAAAGATTTGATGCAACATCAACTCCTTTTTCTTTCAGCTCATCAATCTCAGCTTTTAAAGTAACAGGATCAATAACAACTCCGTTTCCAATTACATTTCTAGCGTCTTTTCTGAAAATACCAGATGGAATTGTGTGTAGAACTTGTTTTTGACCTTCAAAAATTAGTGTGTGACCTGCATTTGGGCCTCCTTGAAATCGAGCGATTATATCATAATCTGGGGTAACAACATCTACGATTTTTCCTTTTCCTTCATCTCCCCATTGTAATCCTAGTAAAACATCAACTTTCATTGTCAATTGCGAATTGGTTTATTGCTTCATTTAACGAAGGTGCAATATTAAGAACTGTATTTAATTTAGTAAGCAATAATACCTGACTAATTTTATCAGAGATATTAACAATGTGTAAATCGCCTCCCTGGTTTCTACATTTAGTCATCACTTTGATCAATGAATTTAATCCTAAACTGTTCAAAAGTTTAATTTTTTCAAGATTCAAAATAATATTAGCCTCATTATTATTCAGTAGACTATTTACTTCATCAATAAGTGGGTAAAAGTCATGATCGGTAAGGGGACTGCCGCTTAATACGATTTCATTGCAGTTAATATGGTGAGTTAATTTAACTTCTAGGCTCATTTTTCTGCATTTGAAGGTTCAGTTATTTTCTCACCATAAAAGTATAAAGAGTGATTATGTATTTTCACGTTGAATAATTCCTCAACCGTTGCTTTTATTTTTTCAATCCTTGGGTCACAAAACTCTATTACATCACCCGAGTTAGTACAAATAACATGGTCATGTTGCCTGAATCCATATGCTTTTTCGAATTGTGAAATATTATCAAATTGATGCTTTCGTACCAAGTTCGAAGTTAAAAGAAGTTCCATAGTGTTATAGAGGGTTGCTCTACTTACGCGATAGTTTTTATTCTTCATGTTCACATAGAGTGATTCAATGTCGAAATGCCCCTTATGAGCATAGATTTCCGCTAGAATAGCAAAGCGTTCAGGTGTTTTTCTGTGGCCGTTATTTTCTAGAAAAGTAGAAAAGATTTCTTTAACGGTTTCTTGAAGTTCTTCTTTTTCCATATTGATGGATTTAGTAAGCTGTGCCTACCTAACAAAGATAAGAAGAATTATGATTTAATTAGACTCTAACAACTTGTTTTACTCCTTCAATCTGTTCAAATTTTAAGATGAGTTCATCCAATTGATCTGTATCATATACAAAGAGCTGAATTTTGCCTTCAAAGGTCCCATCATTGGACTCAAAAGAAATGGACTTCATATTGACCTCAACTTCTGAGGATACAATATTGGTTATTGCATTTACAATTCCCATATCATCAATTCCTGTTATTAGAAGAGCTGTAAGTCTTTCTTTGAGTCTATCGCTCTGCCAAGTTGCTTTCATGATGCGATAGGCATAATTAGACATTAGTTGTGTAGCATTCGGGCAATTTGTTCTGTGGATTTTGATTCCATCAGTTGCTGTAATAAATCCAAAGACGTTATCTCCGGGAATAGGAGTACAGCAGTTTGCCAATTTATAATCAAACTCCTTGAAGTCTTCACCAATAATGATCGTATCCTTCTTGGTGTCAACTTTCTTGATTATGGTCCCTAATTCTGCAACTTCAGCTTTTTGACTTGGCTTTTTCTCGAGAACAAACATGTGGTTTTTGATCTCAATTTGACGCATTTTTGCAAGATCAACTTTACCTTTTGCTATTTGGAAGTAGAATTCAGACGAACCAGCTATCCCGAAATACTTTTCAAGAGCTTGAATGTTCTCAGAATTCCAATTTACTTTTAATTGTCTGAGCTTTCTTTGTAGAACTTCCTTACCATCAGTTGCGATTTTCTTATGTTCATCTTTTAAAGCCCCTTTAATCTTGGATTTAGCTCTTGCCGAAGCAACAAATTTAAGCCAATCTTCTTTCGGCTTTTGTTGATTTGATCTAATGATGTCTACTTGATCTCCGCTTTTTAGAACATGACTTAGCGGCATTAACTTACCGTTCACTTTTGCTCCGATACAAGAAAGGCCAATATCAGTATGAATGTCAAACGCAAAATCTAATGTAGTCGCATTTTTGGGAAGAACTCGTAAATCTCCTTTTGGTGTGAAGATGTAAATTTCATCCGAGAAGAGATTCAATTTGAATTCATCAATGAAGTCTTGTGCATTAATATCTGGATTTTCAAGCAGTGCTCGAACTTCTCCTACCCAGCGATCGAACGTATTGTTCTCGGCTGAACTATCTTTGTATTTCCAATGTGCCGCGTATCCTTTTTCGGCAATCTCATCCATCCTCTTCGTTCTAATTTGAACTTCAACCCATTTACCGCTCGGACTCATCACAGTGGTGTGTAATGATTCATAACCGTTAGTTTTTGGAGTGGAGACCCAATCTCTTAACCTGTCAGGATTTGGTTGATAGAAATCAGTAACCATTGAGTAGATTTTCCAACAAACTGGTTTCTCATTTTCGAAAGGAACATCTACTATAATTCTAATTGCGAAAATGTCATATATCTCGTCAAAAGTGACATGTTTATTTTGAATCTTTTTGAAGATAGAAGGAATACTCTTAGTTCTTGCTTTTACCGCATAGCTGAGACCTTCATTGTCTAATCTGTTTTTAATTGGATTAGTGAACTGTCGAATAAATCTGTTTCTGACTTCTTTGGTCTTCTCTAGTTTGGTCTCGATTTGTTCGTAAATGCTGGGCTCTTTGTACTTGAAAATTATGTCTTCGAATTCAGTTTTGACAGCATTGAAACCCAAACGGTGGGCTAATGGGGCATAAAGAAATTCTGTTTCTGAACAAATTTTCAACCTCTTGTCAGGCCTCATAGAATCTAACGTTCGCATATTGTGCAAACGGTCAGCCATCTTTATGAAAGTTACTCGAAGATCATCAGATATCGTCAAAATTAATTTTCTGAAGTTCTCTGCCTGTAAAGAGATGTTTTCATCAAAAACTTCGGGAATCTTTGTGAGACCATCAATGATTTTTCTAACCTTAAGACCGAAGTGTTCTTCAATATCATTTAAGGTGATATGCGTGTCTTCAACTGTGTCATGAAGAAGTGCACAGACAATGGCTGTAGTTCCCAAACCCATTTCTTCGCAACAAATTCTAGCAACAGAAATAGGATGATAGATATAAGGCTCTCCCGATTTTCTTCGCATGTCTTTATGAGCCTCAACGGCAATATCAAAAGCTTTACGAATTATCCGTGTATCTTCAGCATCTCTGTAATCCTTACTCGCTCTTAAAAGACCTTTGTAAGCATTGAGAATTTCTTTTCTTTCTTTTTCTATGTCTATTTCTTGAAACTCAGCCATTCATTTAATTTGCAGGTAAAACTTTTGTATTTACTTCACCAAATCCAATTTTAACTTCGTCATTTTGGCAAGAACCTCTCATGATAACTGAGTCACCATCTTGAATAAATTTTCTCTCACTGCCATCTGACATTTTGAATGGCTTAGTTCCCTTCCATGAAATCTCTAGCATAGAACCATATTGACCTTCATTGGGTCCAGAGATAGTTCCTGACCCCATAGCATCTCCTAATGAGATGTTACATCCATTGACAGAGTGATGAGCCAATTGCTGATTCATGTTCCAATACATGTGTTTGTAGTTAGATTTTCCAACAATATTCTCTTCTCCATTTTCTGGTTTGATAATCACATCTAATTTGATGTCAATGTGCTTATCTCCTGAGTATTCTAAGTATGGTAATACTTTTGGGTCTTGAATCGGACCAGCAGTTCTAAATTGTTCAAGGGCATCTATGGTCACAATCCAAGGTGAAACTGAAGAGGCAAAGCTCTTACCTAAAAATGGTCCTAATGGAACATATTCCCAACCCTGAATGTCTCTGGCAGACCAGTCATTGAATAATGCCATCCCAAAAATGTAATCGTCTGCTTCAGCT
>JBLFXO010000233.1:0-5796 GCA_047609865.1 Arenicella sp. | reverse complement strand
AACTTACCACCATCACTGTTGTTACAGATGATGATTGAACTACAGATGTAATTCCTAAACCAGTAAGTACTCCACTAATTCTGTTAGAAGTCATTCGGCCAAGCATGTTTCTTAAACGAGAGCCTGCTGCTTTTTGCAATCCTTCAGACATAATCTTCATACCGAAGATGAACATTCCTAAGGCACCGATTAGAACTAATAATTTGAATATTCCCCAAGTTCTCTCAGCAGTGAATTTTCCTTTCGGTGACCAGATCGTTTGTATGCCGGTGTGAACTCCAACTTTATATACATATTTTTCGCCTCCAGTTAATTCTGAGAGCTTGTACTTAACATCATTTATTGAAATATCCTCAACTTTCGTCCAAGGAGATTTCTCTTTGTTATCCTTGTTCTGCTTCTCACCAATCTTCGTATTAAATTTAACCGTGTAATGGGCGTCTGGATAAACTGATATAATTTCTTGTAATTTATCGTTTTGAATCGCCCACATTAAATCTGCTGCTTCTTCTTTAGCTTTAGAAGAGTGATTCTTGAAAATCGTTTCTGAAATCGTATTGAAGTTAGAGGATTCCTCAGCATAAGAAATGTCATCTAAAGATGAACCTGTTCCTATTTGATAATCAAAGATTAGATTTTCATTTAGTTTTTCTATTGTTAACGAGCTATCAACAATAGCGGCTGAAGAATATTTCCAATCATTGGTTCCGATTTCTTTATATCTGAAACCAATAAACTTATCTGAAGTTTTAGCGCCTGTCCAGCTGATTGTCAAATTACCGAAGTCTAATAATTTTAGAGTAGGTAATTCTTTGGTGTTTTCAAATTCAAATGTCAAGTCTTGAACCTCAACCGCAGGGATAACGAATAGGTCTACCTTGTTTGTGTCTGCTTCTAATGGTTCTGCCTGTGCTTTAACTGCTGTTGCGAAAACCAAGAATAATGCTAGTAATGCACTTAATTTTTTCATTCTGTTTAAATTATTTTTCATGGCAAATGTAGGTCATCCTTCACCCTTTCAAATTGTTTTAATGTTAAGCTTGTGTTAACAAAATGATGCCAGTTTGAATGTCTGTGTTTAACATTGGCTGGCTTGAGAACCTTCAATATGTAGCTGAATCAGGTAGTTAGTTGGGTCTCTGTATGATGTTGGATTAATTCAATGTTAAGAAAACATTAAGAATAGGACTGACATATAAATTGTACGTTAATTAAGTATTTCCTTTGTCGCAGATTTAAGAACAAATAACTGACAAATCTCATGAAAAGAATATTCGCATTGGCTCTTGTATTAATGATTAGTACTGCGGCATCAGCACAAATATCTGCTTACAAATTTGGTAAAGGATTAAATATTTACGGAAAAGATTCTAGCTTTCACATGAAATTTGGGATGCGTTTCCAGAATCTATTTTCAAATGAATGGGATGTGCAGGATGATGATTTAGGTAACATTGGAAACTATGAAGCCAACTTCTTAGTGAGAAGAGCTAGACTAAAGTTCAACGGATATGCATTCACTCCAAAATTAAAGTGGAAAGTAGAGCTTGGGATATCAAACAGAGATATTGGTGGTGGTGCTGATGACCAACACAACAATACTTCAAGAGTCATTTTGGATGCCTGGGCTGATTGGAATTTTGCGGGAAACTTCTCTCTAAAGGTTGGACAAGGAAAACTACCAGGAAACAGGGAACGTGTAGTTTCATCAGGAAACTTACAATTTGTAGATCGTTCTAGATTAAATAGTCGATTTAACATTGATCGTGATATGGGATTGCAATTGACTCATTACTTCACATTAGGTGAGAATTTTTATGTAAAAAAATGGGCTTGCATTACTCAAGGAGAAGGTAGAGATGTTACCGGTGGATTCAATGGTGGATTCGATTATACTTTCAGAGTTGAAATGTTGCCAATGGGTAAATTCAAGTCAAAAGGTGATTATGTGGGATCTGATTTGAAAAGAGAAGAAAAAGCAAAGTTGTCAATTGGAGCATCTTATGATATCAATACCAATGCAATAAGACAAAGAGGTCAAAACGGTTCTTATATCATGGATGGAAATGGAGACTTTGTAGGAAAAACTCTAAAAACAGCCTTCATAGATTTAATGTTTAAGGTAAAAGGATTTTCTGTAATGGCTGAGTTTGCAGATAGAAAATCTGCTGATGGATCTTTTGAAGCTTTAGACGATTCTTCAAATGTTGTGGGTAAATTCTATACAGGCAAAGCGATAAATGTTCAGGCTGGATATCTTTTCAAAAACAACTATGAGATTGCTTTAAGAATGACTTCAGTAAGACCAGACCATGGTGTTTCGGCAAACGAAAATGAATACGGAATTGGGTTTTCAAAATACTTTGTGGGGCACAAATTGAAAGTTCAAACTGATTTAAATTATCGTCAAAAATATGTTTACGGATCAACTGCCCCTAATCAAGGGTCCAATGACAAATTATACTGGAGAGTACAAATGGATTTACACTTTTAACAATTTGGTAAAGTTCGAAAAGAACTATTCCGTTTGTTAGATGTTATTTTTGTCAAGAGCAAATCACAGTTTTGGAAGAGAATAAAAAAGGAACAATATCAGAAGTAGCCAAAGTTTTTTTTAAGCTTGGTTGCTTTGCTTTTGGTGGACCCGCTGCCCACATTGCTATGATGGAAGCTGAGGTCGTTACTAAGAGAAAGTGGATGTCTAAGCAGCATTTTCTTGATCTCATAGGAGCCACCAATTTGATTCCTGGGCCAAACTCAACTGAAATGACCATGCATTGTGGTCATGAAAGAGCAGGGTGGAAAGGATTGTTTGTTGCAGGTATTTGTTTCATTGTTCCGGCAATTATTATCACCGGCTTGTTTGCTTGGATTTATGCCGAATACGGTGGGCTAAGTAAAGTCAAACCGTTTTTTGATGGAATTCAAGCAGTAGTATTAGTCATCATTTTAGGAGCCGTAATAAAATTGGGTAAAAAAGCGGTTAAAGGTTGGGAATTGGCAGTTCTTGGAGCCTTAGCTTTAGCAGCAACATTAGCAGGTATTAGTGAAATTTATGCACTTCTTGGCGCAGGTTTTTTAGGGACAATCTATTTCTATTCAAAACACAAAATTGGCGGACCGACAAAAGCCTTATTTCCTTTCTTATTAACTCAAACTGCTACAACAGGCGTGGCCGCGACTTTGACCACGGCAAAAGTATTTTGGTCGTTCTTAAAGGTTGGGTCTATTCTTTATGGTTCTGGAATGGTATTAGTAGCTTACTTAAAAGTTGAATTAGTTGAGCCAGGATTATTAACTGCAGAGCAGTTGAATCATGCCATTGCGGTTGGTCAAATGACACCGGGACCTGTCCTTTCTACTGCGACATTCATTGGTTGGCAGATGACCGGTTTACCTGGAGCATTAGCTGCTACCGCTGGTATGTTTTTACCTTCTTTCTTATTTGTTTTGATTCTAAAACCTCTCGTTCCTAAAATGAGAAAATCAGTGATTTTAGGCTACTTTTTAGATTGTGTTAATGTTGGTGCTGTTGCTGTGATGGTTTCTGCGCTTGTATATCTGGGGTCTGTTGCTCTGATTGATCTTGATGCACCTGGATTAATGAACTGGAGAAGTGTTGTAATTCTTGTTTTAGCTCTTGGATATCAGTTTGGAGTGAAGAAAAAGAACCCAATTCATTTGATTATTGCTGGAGCCATTTTAGGCTATGCGCTTTCGTTTGTATAGAAATATCTATTTTTAAGCAAAGTTTAACTGAATGAGTCAATCCATCTTAATTATTGATGATGAGCCAGATATCCGTCTGCTCCTAAAATACAATCTCGAAAAAGAGGGTTATCTGGTAGCTGAGGCAGAAAATGGCCCTGACGGAATAGAGGTGGCAAAAAAAATAAAACCAGACCTTATTTTGTTGGATGTTATGATGCCCGAAATGGATGGCATTGAAACTTGTGAAGTCCTTAAAACTATTGAAGGATTAGAGTCAACCATGATTTGTTTTTTGACGGCTAGGGGAGAAGATTATTCTCAAATTGCAGGTTTTGATGCAGGGGCTGATGATTACATTACTAAGCCAATCAAACCTAAGTTATTGGTGAGTCGAATTACGGCATTGTTAAGGCGAAAAGGAAGCGTCAAAGAAGCAAGTTCAAATGAAACAGCAGAGTCAACGTCAGGAATTATTGTTGATCGTGAGAAATACAAGGTCTTCAAAGACGGTGAAGCAGTTAAGCTGCCAAGAAAAGAATTTGAATTGTTGGCCTTAATTATGTCGAAACCAGAAAAGGTGTTTTTGAGAGACGAGATCATGAGCAAAGTTTGGGGAACCGAAGTTGTCGTAGGTGATAGAACTATTGATGTTCATATCAGAAAACTCAGAGCAAAATTAGGAGACGAACATATTCAGACGATCAAAGGTGTTGGGTATAAGTTTGAACCTTAATCTACAAAAATAAAAAAAGGCTGTCCCTTTCGGGAGACAGCCTTTTTGCTTCTTTATAATTGAGGACTATAAATCTCTAGTCCATCCAGTTGTCCATCCAGTATCTGCTCCTGTTCCTAAACCATTCACAGCAGTTGTTCCCATAGTCGCTGCATTTGTAGAATCTGTTCCAACAGTAGCGCCAACTACCCAGTCATTTGTTACATTAACTGTAGTCACATTTGTGATAACCAAAGTTCCTGCGGTTACATTTGCTGCAGTCACATCATGTTGAATGTCAATGCCGTCTTTAGCATCAGTTATCCAAATGTTTGAAAGGTTACCAGCGGTTCCTTCTCTTAACTTAATCGCATCTTTTGCTGCAGCAATTCCTCTACCTGTAATGGTGATTTTTGAGATTGTTGGCGTTGACATAGGCATTGCTGCATTGTCAGACCCATTGTTGTCAGCTTCAATTGCTCTATCTCCTGTTGAAGGATCTTGAACTACTATCCAGTTTTCACCTGTTCCTGACCAACCATGTGTCCAATCAAATGAATCATCTCCATTTCCTGTTGAAACCGCATAGTTTAAAACTGCTGTTCCTCCAAAAAATTCAAATCCGTCATCATTTCCTTTGTATGCTTGCAAGTGGTGAAGTGTCGTTGCAGATCCAACTCCGTTAAAAGAAAATCCGTTTAACTCATTATCCGTTCCCAATAACTTACCTCCGTATTCCACTCTAATATAACATAGCGTCCCTGAGTTGTCGGCTGAATTTGTTCCTCCGTAAATACCCGTTCCGCCTTCTCCTTCAGCAGTTGACCCTGTATTGATTGGTGAATATCCGTTTAAGATAATTCCTCCCCAGTCTCCTGCTACTGGTGTTGCAGATGCAGGTGTGAATACGATTGGATCAGTTGCTGTTCCACAGGCGTTAATTGAACCTCCTTGAGAAACGGCTAAAAACGGAACTGTTCCGTCATCAGCGGTATTAACTGTTGTTCCTGCTTCGATTGTTAGAGTAATTCCAGCATCTACAAAAACTCCTCCCGATAAAAGCCAATTTGAAGCTGCATCAAGTGTCATGTCTTCAGAAATACTTCCTGTTATTTGTTTGTAAGTAGTTCCTGAATACACTACTTCTGTCCAAGGGCCAGTATTGTAAATACATGGGCCATCTGGGTCATCTTTTTTTGCTTCTGAATTGTAGTTTGTTGCGTTGATATCTGTGCATCCTTTTTTCTTGCAAGATGGAGTGATTACCGTTAATCCTCCTACTATAGCGAATGCTACTAAAGTTGTTTTGTTAATTTTCATTTTTCTTTTTTTTTCGTTTTGTTAGTACAAATATCTGGCTTCTATTCTCCTTT
>JBLFXO010000232.1:0-5859 GCA_047609865.1 Arenicella sp. | reverse complement strand
AAAAGGCTGTAAATGCGGCAACGCCTGCTACCAAACCAACTGACCCTATCATCCCTCCGGGACCTATCATGAAAAGAGTGAAAGATCCTATGATGCATGGAGATATTGAAGATGCGTCTGTAACAAGTGCAATTACTCTTCAAGGTTATGACCAAGGTGAAGGCGGAGCAATTGTGACTGTTGGAATCAATCCAATCTCTAGCATGCAGATTGTTATGAAAAAGACTGGAACGGCGGCACAAACAAAATACGTTTACACGGTTAATTACAGAATGCCTGTCAATGTTAAAGTTGAAGACGGAAACGGAATTGTATGGCAAACTATCTTATTGAATGATGTAAGAAGTTATGACATCAACACTTATGCTTCTCAATATGAGCATGACTTATGGTGGATTGATAACGAAGCTACTTTCTGGTCTAAATTTGAGAGTTCGGCGAGAAATTCCTCTATGGCTGAGGTTCAAAAGCAATTGAACGACCAATGTGGATTTCCTTTGAAAACGAGATCTATGGAAATTTACACGGTTAAAAAATTCAAAGATCATAAATACAATGATTTAGTTAATGCCTATACCGCTGCGACTCAAGGATACATGAAAGTTGGTACAGAGTTAGATCACTCTGATTCGGGGCCAAAATTGAATCAAGCAATCGCAATTTGGAAACAAGCACTGGGAGAAAGTAACGTTGCCGATAACAAAGCGAGGGTGAATGATAAGGTCACTGCATTGCTTTATTGTAACTTAGCTGAGGCTTATCTTTGGTTGAATGACTTTGATCAATCATTAACTTATATTAACCTTGCTAAGAATGCAGGAGTAAATAAATTTAAGAGAATTTCAACTGCTATTGATGGCAGACGTTCAATAAATAAAACGAGATATCAAGCAAATCAGTAGATTTCATTGGAATCAAAATCAAGAAATAAAAAACTAATAATAAAGCTAGTCTTCGGGCTGGCTTTATTATTGTTTATCAGCTTCAAAGTGTATGCATCCGCTACTAATGAAGACTTTCAAAACCTTAATTGTTCCGAGAATTATTTGTCGTTGTTCTTAATTGCAGTTGTCTTAATGCCATTAAATTGGGCCATTGAATCTGTCAAGTGGCACATTCTGGTATCACGAATAAAACCTCAGCCATTTATAATAACCTTTAGAGATGTGCTTGCTGGCGTATCTACAAGTCTTTTGACTCCAAACCGAATTGGCAACTTCATTGGGCGAACAGTTCGCATGGAAAAGAAAGAAAGAACTAAAGCAATAGTTTCTACGATACATTCTAATTTGGCCCAATTTGCAGCCAGTATTTTATTTGGGTGTATTGGTCTTTTTCTTGTTGTTTTTGACCAAGATTTTGTTGAGATATCAACGGTAAGACTATCTGCCTTCTGTGTGTTAGCAGGCGGATTGGGGCTTTATTACTTTCCAAAAATTATTAATTTTAATCCTGTTTCAAAATTGTACTCAGATCAATTGAAAGAAGGGATTGTTGAGGTTCAAAGTGAGTCTTTTGGCTTGAAAACATTGATCTTATTCCTGAGTTTATTGAGATACTGTGTCTTTATTGTTCAATTCTACTTACTGTTGTTATGCTTTGAATCTAACTTGGAAATTGGGTTAATTATTCCCGCTATTTCTGTTGTATTTTTGATCACGACTATAATCCCTTCTTTTCTATTTGGTAAGCTCTTTGTAAGAGAGGCTTCTGCTTTATTCGTTCTAACTTCCTTTGGAATTTCGACTCCGGTTATTTTGTATTCAGTATTTATTTTATGGCTTCTAAATCTTGCGCTTCCTTCAATTGTTGGTGGATTAATCTTGATGAAATCTAAATGATAAACTTCGTTTTCATAATAGCCTTTTTCATTGCGCAGGTAATTTTAGCCTGGTATTTTTTGTCTGAAGGAAGATCTAATAAATCTGTTGGAGATGGCCCATTGATAAAGGATGTCTCCGTGATTATTCCATTTAAGAATGAGGCAGATAGAATTGGAGCATTGCTTGAATCCATTAATGAATTGGATATTCCTGATGGATTTAAGGTGGAGTACATTTTTATAGATGATCATTCTGATGATGATACGGCTCAAGTTATTGAATCTTCTTTAGAACAACAGTTTCAGATCATATTGAATGACGGTAAAGGAAAGAAAGAAGCATTGCGAACCGCTATCGGAAAAGCTATCTATCCAAATATATTAAGTTGGGATGCTGATATTCGAGTTGAGGCATCTTATTTTGAAAGACTAGCGTTGTTACCCGAAGCTGATCTTTGGATTTTACCTGTAGAAATGGACGGAGATGAACTTATTCAATCATTGGGTGCCATTGAGTTTTCTTGGTTGCAGATTCTGACTTTTAGTGAGGCTCAAAACAAAAGAGCTAAACTTTGTAACGCCGCTAACATGTTGGTTAAAAAGACTGCCTATTTAGAAACAGAGAAGACCAGGGACGACTTCGAAATTGGAAGTGGAGATGATCATTTTCTTTTAAAAGAATTGAAAAAGGCAAATAAGGATATTAGGGCAATTTCGGATATTGACTTGACAGTTTCTACGCCAGCTCCTGAGTCATTTGGTCAACTCCTGGCACAAAGAAAAAGATGGATTTCTAAGATGTCTGCGAATGATGGAGCCTCAAATATAATTGCTTTAATTGCATTGTTGATTTTATCATTTAGTAATGTGTTAGGGTTTCTTTTGGTTGGCAATGCAGTTTTGATGTTACTTGTCTTTTTCTTCAAGTTCGTTGCAGATTATTTAGTAATGAAAATGTACAAAAGAAGGGCTTTGTCTACTGAAGAATCTGTTCATGTTCTATTTCATCAGTTTTGGTACCCTGTCTATTTGGTTGCACTGATTTTTTATCAACCTAGACCGAAAGATAGATGGACAGCTTAAAAAGCTAAAAGGCCAAATAAGAAAATTATTCCTCCTGCTAGAAAAAGAATCAATGTATAAGGCAGTATATCCTTTGCTTTTAGTCCTGTAATTCCCAATAATGGCAAAGCCCAGAAGGGTTGAATCATATTTGTAAGTTGATCACCATAGGAGAGGGCCATAATGGCTTTTGGGTAGGATACACCTAGTTCACTTGCGGCATTGATTATAATTGGACCCTGTACGGCCCATTGTCCTCCTCCACTTGGCACAAATATGTTCACTAGGCCTGCAGAGAAGAAAGTGTAGATTGGAAATGAATTGTCTGTACTCACATGAACGAACCAATCTGATATGTTTTCAATTAATCCTGATCCGACCATGATGCCGAGAATTCCAAAGTAAAGTGGAAATTGAATTAAAATGCCTGTAGCACCAGAGATTGCAGAACTTGCAGCTTTTGTAAATCGGGAGAGATTCATGTGCAAAGCAATGCCCAATCCTAAGAGACAAAAGTTGATAAAATTGGGTGTAAGAAATTTCAGACTTAAACTTTCTGGTAAGACAAAGGCTTTATAGAAAGCATAAAGAATAATTAGCATTCCTATAATTACTGCAAAGACGGCTGAATGATCTAAATGTTCCGCTCCATCTAACTGTTGTTTTTTCTCTGGCTCAATATCTTTAGGACTTGGAAGATTGTCATATGATTTCTCCTTTTTACCAATGTAATAAAAGATGCCCGGCAAAATAATAAGCAATAGGATGCAGACAACTATGTTCATGGGAGAAAAAATAGTAGTAGATAGATCAACTTGCTCAGGGATTGTCATCAAGTTGGTTCCCATATCTCCAACCAAGGAGTGTAGGTTTCCTGATTCGGCTGCTTTTATTGGTGCCGAACCTGATATTCCACCGTGCCATACCATTAAACCGGAATAGGCTGCCGCCCCTATAAGACCATAATTCAGTTTCTTTCCTTCTATCTTGAATTTTTCCCCAACCTTTCTTGCCAATATGGCTCCAAAAATTAATCCTAATCCCCAGTTAAATAAGCTTACCAGGATTGTGGCGAAAGTAATGATCATTGCTGATCGGGCTGTGTCGGTGCAGAATGCAGTAATCTTGTCTATCAGTTTAGAAGCTGCTTTTGTCAAGGCCAAAATATGTCCTAAAACGAGCATCAACATCATTTGGAAGGCAAAATAAAGTCCTCCCGTTCCTTCTTTCCATAAACCTGCTTCCCAATCACCAGCTAACTTTAATGCGTAAGTTGCTGGGTTCACGCCTTCGGGCTTAGTGAATATGAGGGCCAAAATGAATGTTAATAAGGTTAAGAGTATGGCAATGGTAAACGGGCTTGGTAAAAGGCGTTTATAGAATTGAGCATATTTGTCTGAGAAGCTCAATTCTTACTTCTTTTCAAGAATGACGATTGATAGGCCACCGTTTTATATGACCCAACTTCGGGAATGTCTTTTCCTGATTCATCCTTTTCTCCGCCAGAGAATTTTTTTGAATTTGAACTTGTGAGTTGATATTGGATTCCTTTTTTGGTAAGGGTATAAGTGACGTGTAGCAAATTTCCTTGCACTTCAAATACGCTTGTTAGAGAGTTAGAAGAATGACTCATGTGCAATTCAACACCATTCTGTTCATCTAGAATAAAGTGATTTTGTCCATCTGGTTTCAAAATATATGCTCTCTCTTGTTTTGTACTGTCGTCTCCATAAACTATAGTCCAATCATATGTATAGTCAGCTTTCAGCTTGACATGCATTTCCATATGGTAATCTGCAGTCTTATCTTCAAGGTTAGTGGCGATAAGTGTTCCAATAAACTTTCCTTCCCATTTGTCTGAGAGTTGAGCGAATGAAGTTATTGAAACGACTGATAATAAAAGAAAGAATAGACGCATGTTAGTTGTTTACATGCGAAGCTATGAATTTTATTGCTTTTCTAATTCGCAATAAAAATTTAGGGTGACTTCGTTTCCGGCTCCTGAAGATTCTTCTTGGCCGTATTGAGTTCTATCAAATATTACTGAACCTTCAAATGCTTGAAAAGGAACATCATCCTTTTCTCCGCCACCGAGGTGCAAGAAAGCAACATCCAACTCTTTGGTCGTTCCGTTAAGAGTCAAGGATCCCTTAGCTACGTATGAAGTGTCTCCGAAGTCAATTGCGTTAGCTGTATAAGTGATAGTGGGATATTGTTCTGCATCAAAGAAGTCGGCTTCTAAAAGATGTTCATCTCTCATTACATTTCCGGTTTGAATACTTTTCGTTTCAATCTCAACTGATAAACTAGAACTTTTAAATTCTGCGGCAACACTGAATTCGATTGTGAAATTATCAAAACCACCTTTTGTGTCTTTTAATCCGCTAGTCAAGAATAAGATTTCTGCTGTTGTTTTATTTTCTGATGTCACAGAGTAGGTCCCTTCAGGGATTGATGGAGCGGTGATTTCTTGAGTTTCGTCATATTCAACAACATTCTCTAGTTCTGTTTTCTCAAGATTACTTTCGTACTCTCCCCAAGGAACAAGCATTACTATACCTACTGCAACTACTGCCAAAACAACGCCAATTATCAGAATCTTCTTAATCATGTCAATCTTTTTTTCAAATATATATATAATTAGATGTTTAAACAAACAAATCCTTACAAGCAAAAAAAGACTTCAACCCTAAGATTGAAGTCTTCCTTATAAATATTTCTTATTTACTGGAATGGTAAGTCATCATCACCTTCGGCTACCCTTCGACATCCCGATAGCTATCGGGACAGGATAAACTTCTTATTGGTGTACGAACCATTCTTTTTCTAAGATTGTTTTAACTAGAACGGTAAATCATCATCACCTTCGGCTACGAAAGTCTCAGCGTTGTCAGCTGAAGCTGGTGTACCAGTTGAAGCACCTAATGGATCAATTTTCCAAGCATCTAAAGAATTGAAGAAACGAACAACACCAT
>JBLFXO010000231.1:0-5917 GCA_047609865.1 Arenicella sp. | reverse complement strand
GTAAAAGAAAATAGCTAAATGTGAGAAGCCGAATAAGTAGAATGCATCCTGTTGAATCATGGGGCTAGGGATTAAGGTAGCTCCCGCACTAACAACAAAAATCAGGGTAATCACTCTCGCAAATTTGTCCTTAATTTTAAATACTTGGAATAAACCAAAAAGAATGCTGACAATCAGCAAGACATGTGATGCCATTTACTAAGCTTTGAAATTGGGGTTAATCCAGGCCATGAGGACTTGATCGTAAAATTCACCATCCATTCCCTTGGCTCTCTTAGGAATAACAGCTTCAACAACAAAATTAGCAGCTTCAAAAAGAGCTACACGATCTTCGTCATGTTTTACTTCCATTTCTAAACGTTGAATATCTGATCTTTCATTAAATATGTACTCTAAAAAGCCCATGAAGATTCCTCTACCAATTCCACCTTTTTGTGCATCAGGTGAAACAACAATGGTAAAGTTCGTTAAAATGTGCTCATATGCATAGAGCCCGATCTTCTCAGCGTGGGCAAAGCCAATAATATCAGCTTCATCATCTTCGACAACTAGAAAAACGCATTGTTCTTCAGGTTTGTTTAAAAGAGAAAAAATGTAGGTATCTGTGATTTCCTCGGGAGTACGAGTAATTCCTTGAACTTTGCCTGCTACTTCATCATAAATTTCAGCAATCCAGGTTCTATCAGTACTATGAGCTTTTCGAATTTTCACAATGGAAAGATAGAATTTTTATCTCGGAAATTTGAACCCTACGGCTCATAATTTGAAGAATTTTAGACAAATCAACCATATTTTTCGATAACTACCTATAATTCAGCTCTATGGGGATCGATAATTCTACTTTAAAATTTTATCGAATGTATTTTTTGCCTGTAAAATATGACGCTCGTTATGACATAAAACGAACTCAGCAGCTTCAGCAATGTTGAATCTTACAAGGGCTCCAATAGCGGAGTTGAATGAGATCGATTTTATATCCTTGGCAGGATAATGTTTGACAGCATTTTCTAAGTGAACAATACTTTTTTCAAAATTGATAAAAGTGTTTGATACCAATTTTTCAGTTATGGCATTTTGATCAAACATTGGAACAAATTTTTTGAAAGTCTTCATTTTGAATTTGACCTTCCCTTCTTTTGGCGGAAAACGGTTGATTAAAAAAGAAGGCATCATTCGAGCTGAAATTTCTGAGTTTTCTGTTTTTGCTTCAGTTAACTGAGTCATACACTTGTCCATTTTTGATTCATAAGCTTTATGTGAAATCACCATATGTTCAAATACTTCAATGACACTCCAGCTTTTTGGGGAAGGTCTTTTGGTTAGTGTTTCCCAATCTAAACTTTTAAAATAGTCAAAGTCTTCTCTTAATTGTTGAAGTCTTTCTTTTTGAATGAATGGATTGATAAGTGCTCTTGCCATTTGTTTGTCTTTGAATACAAATATCGTGAGTACTTTTTAGATTAATCTTGATCTAAATCAAGATTTTCTCATTCTGCTAAAAGTCTCGGCCGTCATATTTAAATAGCTGGCTAAATATTTTTGAGGAATACCCAAAAGTGGTTTTGGACAACGACTCATGAATTGTTCAAACCGCTCGTTTGCAGATAAAGTGATGAGCTCAATCTCCCTATTTACTCTTCCAATTAATAATTCTTGGTGCGCAATTCTTCCCCATCTATCAAATGCAGGATAGGTGTCAAACAATGAGTCATAGTTGCTTTTAGACAATTTGATCATTTTTGATGGTGTCAGCGACTTAAGGATATATTTTGATGGTTTTGAATGAATATAAGAATCGTAAATACCGGAAAAACTGTGGTCAAATGAGAAGCCAATAACCTTCTCGGTACCATTCTTATCTATCACATAAACTACTTGAACTCCCCTGATTACTATGTAGAAATTACGCTCAATTTGATCAATGTCGGTAATGATTTCGCCTTTTTCAAACTCACAAGCCGTCCACATATTGTAAAAACAGGAGTAATCATCTTGAGTAAAATCAATTGGTTTAAAGGCATTTTGGATAAGCTGAATTATATCTTCATTCATGATGGTTAAAGATACTGTAATCAAATATAATGTGTGAACAACTACTTAATTCTGTTACCTTTTGCCTACTCTTTACCTATAACTTTAAAGATACTTTATAAAGAGTACTATGGAAATGTTGCGTGTCGAAAATATTGTGAAGCAATATGCCGGTCACACTGCCTTGGATGATATATCCATATCAACTAAGAAAGGTGAGATATTTGGTCTGCTAGGACCCAATGGCGCCGGAAAGACTTCCTTAATCAGAATAATCAATCAAATTACCGGACCTGACTCTGGAAAAATATTTCTGGAAGGCAGAGAGATAAGACGTTCTGATATTGCGAATATTGGCTATCTGCCAGAAGAAAGAGGACTTTATAAAAAAATGAAAGTGAGAGACCAAGCAATGTACTTTGCTCGGCTGAAAGGACTCACTAAACAAGAAGCCAAAAAGAAGTTAGATTATTGGTTTGAGAAATTTGAAATTACTTCATGGTATGATAAGAAAGTGGAAGAGCTCTCAAAAGGAATGGCTCAAAAAATTCAATTCATCACCACAGTTCTTCATGAACCAAAACTTTTGATATTGGATGAGCCGTTTTCAGGCTTTGACCCTATCAATACAGATATAATTAAAAAAGAGATTCTTGAATTGAAAAAGAACGGTGCATCAATTCTGTTGAGCACTCACAACATGGCTTCTGTTGAAGAGATTTGTGATTCAATTGCTTTAATCGATAAGGCAAAACTGATTGTAGAAGGTAAGTTGTCTGATGTTAAAAGCAAATATCGTTCTGAAACATATGCTGTTCAATTCAAAGGAATGACGTTTGGATTTGCGAATGCATTATTTGCAAGCTTTTCACTCGAACACTCTGAGCAGCTAGATGAACACACGGCTGTTGCTCACGTTAAACTATTGAAAGGCAATAAGCTAAATGACTTACTCAAAACCGTGATGCCAATCGTAGAGATTGAATCCGTTAATGAGATTATTCCAAATATGAATGACATCTTCATTGAAGCAGTGACTCGCTCAAGTGAAGATACGGAAGGAGGCGAAGATGAGTAAACTAGGTTTAATCATTGCACGTGAGTACAGTTCTCGAGTTAAGAAAAGATCATTCTTCGGTCTCACAATAGTAGTTCCAGTTATAATTGTTGGTTTAGCAATAATCGCGTTATGGCTAGGGATTGAAGACAAGAAACATTTAAAGGTTTTGGTTTCTGATCCAATAGATTTAACAGGAGGGAAAATTTATACCGGACAAGCTGTGAATCCACCAGCAACATTTTACTTTACTGACTTCATGTTGATTGAAGATTTTGAAGAGGATGCTGCCTACGAAGAGTATGATGTTCTTATCGCATTAGATCCAGATGTCATTACGAATAAGACCATCAATGGAGTTTATAGAAACGAGCCTTCTGCCAATTCTCAGGCTTATATAATTAAAAAGCTCTCTTCAAGATTAGATGAATACTTTGCTCTTGATGAAGGGATTGATGCCGAGACTTTCAGGAAAATTCAGCAACCATATGGAATCAGACTTGATCCTATGAGAGGGATGGAAGAGGCCCAAAACGAATTTCAGGCGAAAATTGTCGGTTTTGGATTCTCTTTATTGATCTTCATATTCTTACTGCTTTATTCAGGTCAGGTCATGAGATCTGTACTCGAAGAGAAAACGAACAGAGTAGTAGAGATCATAATTTCTTCCGTGAAACCGATTGAATTGATGCTCGGAAAAATTGTAGCCATTGGACTTGCAGGACTTACTCAATTCGCCATTTGGATTGCTTTAATAACGGTCTTACTACTTAGTTCTAAAGGATATTTCGTAGAAGGTATTGGAGCGGAAGTGTTCCAGAATCAAACAGCAGACTTGCTTTTTGAAAGAATTCCTTGGACAGAATTAGTGTTCATATTCACGCTCTATTTTATTTTAGGCTACGTTCTTTTTGCCAGCGTATTTGCAACAATAGGAGCCGGAGCAGATTCGGGTTCAGATTCGTTCCAACTTATGTTGCCAGTAATCATCTTCTTATTGTTCATATTCGGAATCTCAGTTTGGTTGCTATTTGGAAACATTAATGGTCAATTGGCCTTACTTGGTTCTCAAATTCCATTTTCATCACCTATGATTATGATGCAAAGGGCTGCCGCCGGAACAGTTGGTGTTTGGGAACTTGTCATTTCGCTCATTGTATTGGCTGCAAGTTGTATAGTCATGGTGTATTTGTCAGCAAAAGTTTATCGAGTTGGAATTTTGATGTACGGTAAGAAAGCGTCTTGGAAAGAAATCATGAAATGGTTAAAACATTGATTTGAAAGAACGAATTGGCATAATCGATTTAGGCACCAATACTTTCAATTTATTGATTGTAGATCGGCATGCTGATGGATTTGAAAGAGTTTATTCAACCAAAGAAGGCGTGGGCTTGGGTCTTGGTGGAATCAATGACGGTTTTATCGCTCAGCCAGCAATGGTAAGAGGACTTGAAACATTAGAAACTTTCATGAATAAAGCTAAAGAATTGGGGTGTCTTAAAGTGAAAGCCTTCGCTACATCTGCCATTCGTGATGCTGATAATGGAGTTGAATTCGTTCTTCTTCTTAAAGACAAACTAGATTTAACCGTTGAAGTGATCTCTGGAGCTAGAGAAGCAGAACTTATATATCAAGGTGTCAAATTAGGATATGAATTTGAAGAAAACGCCTTAATCATGGATATCGGTGGAGGTTCAACGGAATTCATTTACGCAACCAAATCAGGAGTGAAGAAATCTCATAGCTTTAATATTGGAACTGCAAGAATTTATCAAATGTTTGATTTTGAAGATCCATATTCACAAGAAGACATTAAGAAAGTAATTGACTACCTTGAGGATAACACCAAAGGCTATTTTGACGATATCCATTCAGATATTTTAATTGGGGCCAGCGGTTCATTTGAAACATTTTATTCCTTACTGAATGAAAGAGATTACCCTGAAGATAATTTTGAAGATATGAAGGCAAATGCTTTGATTCATATTTTGGATGAAATGATTACGTCCACTTATCAAGAACGAATGAAGAATCAATTCATAATTCCAATTAGAAAAAAGATGGCGCCAATTGCGGCTATCAAGATTAAATGGATTTTGGAAAAACTAGAAATTAAAACACTCACAATTTCTCCTTTCGCAATGAAAGAAGGAGTAATTCAACTTATTTAATATGATAAACTTAGCACCACATTCTAGAGTTTGGGTATATCAATCAAACAAATTTTTATCCGAAGAAGAGCAGTCTACTATTACTTCAGAAATGACTGAGTTCGTTCAGGCTTGGGCCTCACATGGTAATGAGTTGTACGGAGATTTCTCTATTCAAAATGATCTTTTTTTAATGGTCGGGGCAGATGAATCAAAAAGCCCAACTTCTGGTTGTTCTTTAGATTCACTTACCCGAAAAGTTCAAGAGTTAGGAGTCAAATTAAATATTGATTTCTTTAATAGACTAAATATAGCTTATGAAGATCCGTCAACGAAAATCAATCTAGTTTCTCTAGGAGAATTTAAAAACCTCATGAGTTCAGATACGATTACAGGGCAAACCACTGTGTACAATAACTTAATTGAAACTGTGGCTGATTTAGACGAGAATTGGAGATGCAAGGTCAAAGATTCTTGGCACACTAACATCATTCAAATTCTGTGAGAATATCACTCTTCATATTGATTTTAGTTCCGCTTTCAATCTCTGCTCAAGAGGTTGTGGATACTACTAACTTTGAGGAAGAGTTATTCAACAAATACGTCCTCCTTGAAGTAAATAAATTAAGAACAAGAAATAGAGTTCAACTGCTTGAGCCTGACAAATCTTTAGACGCAG
>JBLFXO010000230.1:0-5934 GCA_047609865.1 Arenicella sp. | reverse complement strand
TACTCTGATTGTTTGATCTGCGGGAATGTTCTTAATCAATTCTGCAATTGATCGTCCAGCTATATCGTTGTATTTCTTAAATGCGAATCCTTCAACGTAATATTGAACAATAGCATCCCACTTATCTTCTGGGAAGATTAATTGAATTGGATCAACAGTTCCTTGTAATACACCCTGAATTTCAGGTCCACATCTACCTAATAAAGTAGACTCGTGGTGGAATTGAGGATATCTTCCATTCAGATTATCCATCCAAGCTCTCAAATCTTTGAAGTCTGGTGTTTTAACCACTTCATAACTTGAACCAGACCCTTTTAGGATTCCACCTATTTGAATCAACTTGAACATGTGATAGAATAGTCGTTTTTGAACTTCAATCACTTCAAAATCCTTGTACAACTTATCTACATCAAGCTTAGTTCCTGTCTCGAAAGACATTCCCATTTCCTGCAAAGACTCGCAGATATAAGCCAAGGTTAAATCATATTGCTCTGGCTCGTAATCGTCATAATATTCTTTCTGAACAGTTCTTCCGTTTACTTCATCTATAGTTTCTTGAACACCAGCTTTAATACTAGCTGGATGCGGAAGATACTCTCCCGGATTTCTCAATAACTCTTGATCAGCACGAGACTTCATGTTCCAGTTATACTCATAGAACCATCTGTCCGCTTCTCCTCCAGATTCACCTCTAGAACCTTTCAGGTACTGAGATTTGAATCCGTGAAATTCCGCAACTAAACTACCGTCTGCATTGAAGATCCATAGTTCACCTACTGCGTATTCATCAGTCCACTCTCTTAATGTACCGTGAACAAATAATTTTGTTGAATTTACATCACCGTGCCACTTGATTCTATCAATGTGACGAGGTACATAAACTCCCATTTTCTTAGACTGATCTTCTCTTTCATTGAAGATTCCGAAAACTGTTTGGAAACAGCTATCTAATACACCTGGATGAATGTTGAATTGGAAGAATTCTGATTTTACACTTTCGTGCACATCAATTTCACTTAATGATTCCCAGTTTCCATCAGATCTCCAAAGATTTGAGATTCCTCTAAAGCTTGGGCCTAAATAAAGTCCACTCTCTAAAAGCTCATCGTGCATTGGCTTAACGGCAACAGGAATAGTAATTCTTTTCTTGATTGCTTCTAAATCAACTGGTTTAGCCACAAACTTATCTTGGATGTGGTTAATCTTTCCATTTGAACACATAGTCCATTGCTGATCTTTCCCTTTTGGCATTGTGTGGATGAAGTAATCTCCACTGTCATGAGAAATATCAATTTGGATATGTGGCGGCTCACCATTATCTGGTAAGAATAAAGCGTTATCAAAGTTTACATCTTCAATAAAACCGAAGTTTTCACCAAAAGATGCTTTGGCAGCACCAATCATTAAATCTACGTGTCCAGCACCAGGGAATACAATTGGCCCTTGTACTTTATGATCTTCAATGTATGGGTAAGTTCTTTTATCTAAATCTACTTCCCAAAGAATGTTGTTACTCTCTCTAGCAGAAACTGCTTTTCTTTTCAAATGCGGATGCCCGTATTGAACAGATCCTAACCTCATTCTTTTTCCTTCAACACTCTCTACCCAGTAAGAATCTCTTTGCCATGGGTAAGATGGAAGTTTTACGAAGTTGTTATCATCTCCATAAAATGCCTTCCAATCAACATTTACACCCCATGCATGCAGACCGGCAGCATTTGATAAGAATGTTTTCTTTTCTTCAGTTTTTCTTCTTAAAGATCCAGTTACGTATCCTTTTTTCTTGTTGATCTCCAACAAATCCTGAACTCCGATAGCGTGAATTGGGTGTGGCCCTAATTCAATGAATGTGTCAAAACCATCTTTAATCTGCGCGTCAATAGCATCAGTAAACAATACAGCGTCTCTTACATTTTGGAACCAGTACATTGGGTTCAAATCTTCTCCTTTTACAATTCCACCTTTAACAGTAGAATAGAATGGAATAGTTGTCGCCTTGGTTTTGAATTCACCTAATGAAGACATTAGCTCTTCCTTAAGCGGTTCCATGTGATGTGAATGGAAAGGTACTCTTACCACTAAAAGTTTGTGGAAGATATCTTTTGAATCACAATCAGCAGCAATCTCTTCAATTACATCAGTATCTCCTGATAAAGCTACCATCTCTGGTCCGTTAACGGCACCAACAGAAACTCTATCTTCTTTTCCTTTGATTAATTCTTTTGCAGCTTCATGAGAAATTCCTACGGCTAGCATTTTACCTTTATCTGTAGCTTTAAACTGAACTCTAGATCTGTTGAAGATTAACAACACAGCTTGTTCCAGTGTTAGTGCTCCAGAAACATAACCTGCAGCAACCTCACCGATACTATGACCAACAACTGCTTTAGGGTGAACTCCCATTGCTTTCCACATTTCATACAATGCGATTTGTATTGCGAAAATGGCTGGCTGCGCTATGTTTGTCTCACTAATTCTAGAAGATTCTTCATCTCTTGATAACTCTTCAATTAATGACCAATCAGCATGAACTGAAAGCATTTTTTCGAGTTTCTCGATGTTTTCTCTGAACAACGGTTCGTCAGCTAACAATTGTCTACCCATGGCAAACCACTGAGGTCCTTGACCTGAGAATATAAATACAATTTTATCTTTTTCTTCTAAGGCTCTTCCATCAGCAATTTCGCTTAAAGTTTCACCATTTAAGAACACTTGAAGGCTTTCGGCTAATTCTTCTTTAGATTCAGCAACTACGGATAGTCTGAAATCATGAGATGAGTTTCTTACTGCAGTTGAATAACAGATATCGCTAAACGAAGCCTTGTTGTCTTTGTCTTTTAACCAATCAACGTATGATTGAGTTAATTCTTGAAGCGCATCTGCGTTTCTAGTTGAAAGATTACAAACTTGAAGTCCTTTTTTATCATTTGACTTTGGTGCTTGACCATTTTGTTTGTGCCCTTGTAACACAACGTGAACATTGGATCCACCAAACCCGAATGAATTCACACCTGCAAACGCTTCTTCACCAGAAGCCGAAGGCCAAGGATGAGCATCAACAGGTACTTTTAATTTCAATTCATCAAAAGGAATATTTCTATTTCCGTTTTTGAAGTGAATGTTAGGTGGAATAGTTCTATGCTTCAACCCAAGAAGAAGCTTGCTAATTCCTGCAACACCTGAAGCTGGCTCAAGGTGTCCAATGTTAGACTTGATAGATCCAATAAAGCATTCATCTTCTCTATCTGTCCCGATTATTTTACCAATCGAATTTGTTTCAATAGGATCACCAACGAATGTTCCTGTTCCATGCGCCTCAACATATTGTACTGCGTGTGGATCAACTTGAGCATCAATGTATGCATCCTTTAATAAATCTTGTTGTGCTAGTGGGTTGGGCACAGAGATACCTTTTGTAGCACCATCTTGATTCACCGCTGAACCTCTAATTACACCATAAATACTGTCGCCATCAGCTTCTGCTTGAGCTAAAGGTTTTAAGAAAATTAATCCAGCACCTTCACTTCTGATATAACCATTTCCTCTTTCATCAAAAGAGAAACAAGTTCCGTCAGGAGATAAGAAACCACCTTTACTGAATCCCATCTGAGGTTCAGGCTTTAATATTGAATTTACTCCACCGGCAAAAGCTGCAGTTGCATCACCATTCCAAATTGCACGACAAGCCATGTGTACTGCATTCAGAGAAGATGAACAAGCAGTATCTAAAGCGAATGAAGGTCCTTTTAAGTTATAAGAATATGATATTCTGTTGGCATTAATACAAAGTGCTGAACCAACATTGGTATGAGATCCAATATTTACTCTTTCCTCAGGAGCATTTTGTAAATCACCATAATCATGAGCAGATATACCAATGTAAACAGCAGTTTTAGAGTCGTCCAAGTCATTTAAGCTTAAACCAGCATCTTGAACTGCTTCATAGGAAACCTCCAGCAACATTCTTTGTTGTGGATCCATTCTTTTTGCCTCTAAGGGTGAGATACCAAAGAATCCAGCATCAAACTTGTCAATTTCTTTTATGAAACCTCCGCGATTCACACTAATCTTTCCAGCTCTTCTCCATTCTGGAGCATATAAAGCGTCAACATCCCAACGATCTGCAGGGATTGGCCCTAAGGCATCCGTTTTGCTGCAGATTAAATCCCATAATTCCTCTGGTGAATTAGCTTCTCCGGGATATCTACATCCCATTCCAATAATCGCGATTGGCTCTCTTGATTCTTTGCTCATTAATAGTTGTCTAACGTAATATTCTCTAGACTTTTTAGCCCACAATTCAGTGAGTAGAGTCTACAAAAAGATAATTGTTGAATATGTGAATTCATGATGGTGATCATGCCTTCCATAGATGAATAAATGATTAAAAGTATATCCTAGTCAATTTAAGAGGATAAAGAAAGTCAAAAAAGTAGACTCAGCAAAGCAAAGATGAAAGAATCGACCATTATTTTAAGGATGAGAGGATAAATAAGTGAAAAGCATAGTGTTAGGGCCAAACTCAGTTGTTTTTAGACCCTTATTCTGTGAAAGATTAAACATAAAAAAAAGGGCTGGTTTTCACCGGCCCTTTATATTGTTTTACCATTTACGATTAGTACCGTTTCTGGCTTCGAGTGAATTTATTTACTAGACTTCCAGTTATTGTATTCTTCAATTATTTTAGACCTGTTAGTTACTTTGTATCCGGGCTCTTTGGCTTGAATTTTAGTTACCATATCGGAATTGTCTGAAACCAATAGCGGCATCTTCTTTTTAAAACCTATTACCAATTGATCGCCTGCTAGAATTACATCTCCATTTTTATAGATGTTTTTAGACTCATATTTTCTTCCTTGATAATCAGATGCTGGAGGTGTTGATTTCACCTTAGGATCAGTCGAGGGGGTGTACTTTGAGTAATAAACATACTCCTCAATTGCTCCATCTTTTACATGAAGATTGAAATTCAACGCTTTTTTTGAAATCCCTCCTGAATAAGCGATTGCTTTCCAAGTTTTTCCAGCAATAGTAAACGATGTTATTTCTTTAACCGTCAATGTTTCCTTCGTTCCTTTATCACCTTTTACTGACCAGTAGGTGATTTTTGACTGCATTTTCGTTCTGATGTTGGCTTCAATAAATCCGGCAACTTTTTTACCGTCTTTCATGATGATATGTCCTTCATAAACGGTCCCAACTTTATAAGATTCAGGAGACCAATCTTGTGCGTTTAAAGACACTGTTACAGTCAGTGCTATAGCAAGTACTAATAATTTTTTCATTTTGTTGATTTAGTTAATGGACCCTGAATTTAACGATAAATTCAATAAAGACTCCAATTCACTCGGTTCTAGCAGAAACCGTGCCTACATCTGAATGTGATTAATGTTCTCAAATGGCTCCGGTATGCTTTCTGGATCTTCGTCAATAATTTGAAGAATATCTCTCGTGATTCCTCTGGAGATATTAGAGATAGGGACATCATTCGGAGAACCTTCAAATGGATTTTCACCAGCTAAACCAATTCTTAACATTGTATTAAATACCCAGATTACAATTACCGTAAATGGGATGTTGACCCAAATAAAATATTTCCCAATAAACGGATATGTGTTGGCTAAGAGGCTAAGGTTTTCGGGATCCGGATCTACGGCTAATATATCTGCTCCAATTTCGGCAAAAGAAGGGATAAGGGCCATCGGTAAGAGCCACATGAAAATGTGTACGAAATGATATCCAATACTTCCATACTGCTTTGGATACGGGAAGTTTTTAATCCGTTCGGATTTCCCTTGTAAAGTAGTCATTTCTTGAAGCATGCCTTGCATGTTTAAAAGAGAGAAGTCCCATATTTTTTTCTCATCCGTCAACTTTCTTAAATGTTTAGACTGTAGTCCGATCAGTGCATTTGGCTTATTGTCGCTAGCCATT
>JBLFXO010000229.1:0-5981 GCA_047609865.1 Arenicella sp. | reverse complement strand
CAACTCTTGAGTGGGAGGATTATGACCTTTGTAATAGTAACAATGATAGATTATCTCTGCACCTGCTTCGTGGAGAGACTTCAACTTATAATAGACGTCAGCAATTCCACCGTAATTGGGTGGAAACGGAACGTCAAATGCAATTATATGTAGTTTGTTATCGTTAATAGCTTGTTATTTTTAATAGACAAATTAGATTCGGCACTTCGAGAGCCTCAGTGACCTCACTAATTTTGAATTCAGTTTTCATTCTATCAATTCGTCAAATATATCTCTTTTAAAACTTCTGTTTCTGAATTCCAATTCAAAGCTAAAGCCGCCTGCTTGGTATTCTCTTTGTATCGATTTAAAGCTGCTTCATCTTTCAATAAATCATTCAAGGTTTTTACAATATCATCAATATCATGTGATGCACAAACAACTCCTACTTCATAACCCCTAACAATGGCTGCAACTTCCTTTAATTCAGAAACCATCAACGGAATACCAGCGTGGATGTAATCAAATATTTTATTGGGAAGAGAAAATCTGTAGTTGATATTACTGTCTTTATCTAAGGAAATACCCACATCTGAAAGTGCAGTAAAATTCATGAGTTCATGATAGGGACGCTTTCCAAAAAACAGCACTTTGTCTCCCCATCCTTCAGCATCAACTTTTGCTTTTAGCTCAGGAACAACATCTCCATCTCCTACAATTGCAAGAACAGCATTGTCAACTTTCTGAATTGCCGCAATCATTTCCTCTCCTCCCCTATCAATATTGATTCCAGCTCCTTGCATAATGACGACTTTCTTATCAATTGGTAATCCCAAATGTTTTCTCGTCATGTCAAGAGGCGGTAGATTTCCATCAGTTATGTTTCTTACCACTTTAACTTCTCGTTTGTATTCTTCTCGGTATAAATCTGCGATAGATTCATTCACTGTATACATGGCATCCACCTTTGGCAAACAACGCTTCTCAATCTTTCTCCAAAACTTTTGGACTTTTGGTCTACTTTCAAGTTCTGGTGTTCCGCAATAGTATTCATGCGAATCATATATTAATGGGCACTTACCTTTGAACTTTCTAGCCCAGTGGTTTGCATACAAAGTATCCAAGTCATTTGAAATGAGGAGATCTGCTTTGCGAAACAAGAGATAGAAGAATAATCTCAAATTGTAAGTAGCATAGAACTTAGGACCTTTTTTAAACCAAAGCGGAAAGCGTTTGGTTTTGTATTTAAGATCAGCCGGCATGTCTTGGCTATCTTTCAATTTCCGTCCTACCAGAGTAACCTCAAAACCGTTGGCCACCAAAAACTCACAGACTTTTCTCACACGTTGATCAGTAAAGAGATCATTCGTAACAGATATGTATGTCTTTTTAGCTTTGGCCACAGCGCTAAATTAACAGAAATCAATGGCTTTTATTGCATCACCCTTCATCCTCAAAAAGATATTTTCAACATTTCTATCCTCCACTTAAACTAAAAAGGTGATCAGACGGGATTTATGCACTATTTTTACCATCAATAAAGACATGAATTATGAATATGACATTTTGGAAAACGTTTTGGGCGAGTGTACTCGGATCGTTAGTATCGGGACTTATTATCGTTGGAATTTTCTTTCTCATTTTAAGAATAATGGTGACAGGCTTCACAGCCATGTTTGAAGAGAAGAAGTTAAAAATTGAAGATGACACTGTTCTTCACATGCAACTTAATGACCCTCTTGGAGATTATACAACGGCTAGTTTCAACCCCAATACATTTCAAATGAACAAGCAATTTGGCTTGATGGAGATTTTGGACGGTTTAGAAATGGCAAAAAATGACGACAAGATTAAAGGGATATTCTTGCATTGCGATAATATTGAAGGCGGAATGGCAAGCGTTAAAGAAATTAGAGATGGCCTAATTGATTTTCAAGAGAGTGGAAAATTCATAGTTTCTTACCATGAAAACTACAGCACATCTGCTTATTATTTATCATCCATAGCAGACGAATTATATGTTTTCCCTTCAGGGATGATTAACTGGTTGGGCTTAGGTTCTGAATTAGTATTTGTAAAAGGCGCCTTGGACAAGCTAGACGTTGAAATGCAAGTTATCAGAGGGTCTAACAATAAGTTCAAGAGCGCAGTTGAGCCTCTTTTGTATACTCAAATGTCTGAAGCAAACAGAGAACAAACTCAAAAGTTTATTGATGCCCTTTGGGATGAAATGGTAAGCGGAGTAGCTAAATCTAGAAACTTAAAGCCAGGTTATTTAAACATGATTGCCGATAGTATTTTGGTAAGACAATCAGGAGATGCAGTTGATGTCAATATGGCTGACGGTGTTAAATATTATGATGAAGTACTCGATTTATTAAGCAACAAAATTGATACACTTGAGTCAACTGATTTAAACCTTTTATCATTCAAGAAATATGCATTAAAGAAAACGAAAGAAGAAAGAACTTTGGCCAAACTAGATGAGAAAAATATCGCTGTGATTTTTGCTGAAGGTGAGATTGTTGATGGAAGAGGCGGTCCTGGTCAAATTGGTGGAACTAGTCTATCTGCGGATATTAGAGATGCTAGAAAAGACACTAGTATTCAAGCAATCGTATTAAGAATTAATTCACCTGGTGGATCTGCACTTGCCTCTGATATAATTTGGAGAGAGGTTATCTTAACAAGAGAAGCAGGTAAACCGGTTGTCGTTTCAATGGGAGATGTTGCTGCCTCAGGTGGTTATTATATAGCTTGTGGAGCTGATAAGATTTATGCGCAGCCAAATACGATTACTGGATCAATTGGTGTGTTCGGAATCATCCCGTACACGGGAGCAATGTTTGAGAAGAACTTAGGGGTGACGTTTGATTACGTTTCAACGAACGAACATTCAGTATTATCATTGAACAAGAAATTGACTGATGGTGAATTGGCAATTGTACAAGAAGGAGTTGACCTTATTTATGACGACTTCATTTCTAAAGTTGGTGAAGGAAGAGGAATGTCAAAAGAAATGGTTGACAGTATAGGACAAGGAAGAGTTTGGGCTGGTTCGGATGCTATTGATATCGGTTTGATTGATGAATATGGTGGAATTAATGACGCCATTAGTCATGCAGCAAGCTTAGCAAAAATCAAAGAAAGTGACATCTCTATTCAATTCTATCCTAAGAAACAGAAAAATGACCTTTTTGAATTATTAGAGAGCTTTGAAAATATGGATGAGCAAGCAATGATACAACCAACTTCTCAACTTGAACTTCAATTGAGAGAAATGTATGCTTACGCTCAATCTGTAGGAACACAGAATAAGTACCAAGCACGTTTACCATTTTTAATGTGGATTAAATAATGAAATCCTTTATCGCCCTACTATCATTTGGATTTTTGTTTTCCTGCAGCGAAGCCGAAGAAACATCAGCTCCCACACAGGAAGCACTTCAACTTGACACTCTTGATGGATACCCTGAGGAAAGCTTAGCTTACGAAGAAGGTCCAGTTTATGACGTCTCTAAAGTTCAGTTTCAAGGAGCATATGATGGATGTTTACCTGAATTATCTCCAACTTTTAAAAGATGGATGGATGAAGACTCATTAGGAGCTATTTTTTCTTGGAGAATGGATGTAGTTTACATGTATATCTCAACTCATTTGGATTCGTTGAGCGCAAAAAAAATCTCTAAGATTGACTCGGAGTATAATGATGAAGCTATGGAGTGGGAACAATACTTTGAGGGTGGAGTTAAATATGGTTTCTTTCAACACCCCGAAGCTGGAGCAGACTCTTATTTACAAACTCCATGTACAGATAAAGCTTATTTAATCAAACTTATCTATCCAATGATAAAGGATGAAGATAATACCTGGAATGAAGATTCAACTTCTTACGGACCAGATGGTGCGGGATGTCACTATGATTTTCAAACTGATTCGATTAACTCTTCGCTAAGTGTGAACTGGTATTGCGGATGTTAAACTTGTTTGATTAGCACATAGTTTGTGCTTCGCCCTCCCTCTTTCTCTTTTTTGAGGAGGCCTTTTGCAAGTAAATCTTGGATATCTCTTAAGCCAGTATCAGTTGAACACTTGTTCATCTTAGCCCATTTTGAAGTGTTTAGTTTACCCTCAAAATCACCCAACAATTTGTTGAGCATTGATTTTTGCCTGGTATTTAATTGAACCCTACTGAACATTACCCAAAAGTTATGTTTGTAGAGTGTTTTTGAAAGTTTGGTTTCAGTACTCACCAATGCATTTTCAAGACAAGACAAAAACCAAAGCATCCAATTAGTGATATTTAACGTGCCTTGTTGGCTTTTTTCTAAGACCTCATAATAGCCTTTTCGCTCAACTCTTATTTGTGCGGACAAGCTGTAGTATTTTTGACGATTTTTATCTGCCTTGGCTAAAAGCATATCTGATAAGGCACGTGCTATACGACCATTACCGTCTTCAAAAGGATGTATAGTTAAGTACCATAGATGAGCAACCGCCGCTTTAAGAACAGCATCAAGCTCATGATTAGAATTGAACCAATCAAAAAACAATTTCATTTCAGCAGCAACTAGCTTTGACGAAGGAGCCTCAAAATGAACTTTCTCTTTACCTAGAGGACCTGAAACCACCTGCATTGGGCCAGTTGTATCTTCTCTATACTGGCCTGATTTTATTTTAAACGCACCACTTTTACCAGCAGGAAACAAGGCAGCATGCCACCTTGTGACCCTAGCCTTTGACAATTTTTTATCGTAATTCTCTGTGACATCTAACATCATCTCAACAAAGCCGTCAACGTGCCTTTGAGATTTTACATTTCGCAGATTTGGGATACCCATTTTTCTACAAACTGAAGACCTTACCTCATCAAGATGTAGTAACTCTCCCTCTATTTCTGAAGACTTTTGAATATCCTCAGACAATGCGATTACCGTGGTTTCTTCACGCAAATCAAAGCCTATGGCCTCCATCCGGCCCATTACCCTACCTTGTAAATTCCTAACCTCAGCTAGCCTTTGAAGCACAGCTTTCTCATCCCAACTAAAGTTGGGCCAAGTTGCCTTTTGATAGATATATGGTTTTATTCGCCGCACAATATGCAGTGAATGTACAACTTATTCACCGCATTAAAAATTATTCGCCGCATTTTATGCATTGATTAGCGTTTTTATTCACTGCAAAATTGCGCTTAAAACATTAAAATCTTATTCTGCAGCCTGGAAGTAAACACCGAACTCGTTGCTGTTGAGACAATTTTATCGGTTTATTACTTAGCACCAACAATTTTAAACTCTGTAGATGTGCAATCTACTTAGGGAGCGAGTGTAAATTATTCAGTCCTAACCAAAGAGTTTCTAATTTTTTGAGATTCCCAATTTTCCTAGGAATTGATTCAAGACACCCTCCAGCAATCGCTAAATATTTCAGCTCACCCAATTCAAAAAGGTCTAGAGGTAAGGTTTTTATTCTTGATTTTGAAATAGTTAGTTCTTCAAGTTGAGTTAGCTCGCCTATCTTATTAGGTAAGGATTCAAGCCGAGTCGCCAACAATTTCAATTTAATTAACCTGGTTGCCGTGAACAGCTTATCAGAAAGGCACTTGCATTCAAATAAATCAAGTCTCAACTCTTTCAATGTGTCAACTCTAGTATTTGCTGAAAACTCAATCCAACCATAGTCTTCAGAACATTCTTGACTTGTAGCCGATAAATTAAAACTGAATAGAATTAAAAAAAGAAAAACTTTCATGCATACATAATGTCATAAAAACAAAAAGCAACTAATTACTTGCCGTCAGCAACTTTTGAAAACTCCTTGATCTTTTGTTCGTCTTGCTTTTTAATGACCATTAAGGTATCATTAGCCTCAACAACAATGCAATCATCTAATCCTTGAAGTACAACTTTCTTGCCGTCTGGCACGTTAACAATGCAATTTGAACTTTCAAAAAGATGAACCTTGTCTCCTATTACCGCATTGCCATTTGAATCGTGAGCAAG
>JBLFXO010000228.1:0-6011 GCA_047609865.1 Arenicella sp. | reverse complement strand
ATAATTGCATATAACAAGTATGTAAACGCTATAGTTCTTTTCAGTCACAAAAGAACTATAGCGTTTATTTCCCTAATGGGATCATGTCTAAATTTAAAGAATCTAAAGGACTCTGTATATTCTTAACATGATTGAATGTAACATGAGTGTATATTTCCGCTGTTTTACTACTGCTGTGCCCAAGCAACTGTGAATACGTCAGCAAGTCCAGGTCCTGTGCATGAAGTAAGGCTCCTGAAAGAATATTAGGAAGCAATTCAAAAGGCTCACTCGGCCAAGCTTATTATAGAAGTTCAGGTTCTTTGATGTTAATTGGCAATTCGTTTCCGAGGTTGTCCAATTCTAAAGATAATGAAGAATAGCCAACTGGATTTATCCCTCTTTTTTAGCCTACAAATAGGCATTCAAAACTGTTGTTGCCTTTTTTAAGGTATATACCTTCTACTTTATTTACTACAAAGTCCTAGATAAATGAATAATTGGCTGAGTGATTATTGACGTCAATTTGCTTGTCCACGTACATCTCCCGAATAATGTTGCCGTACTCTTATTCTTCCCAACAATTAGGACAAAAGCCTTCTAGGGTCTTGTCTTTTGACGGCTCACTTGATTTTTAAAAAAGTTAGCTAGTGATTCAGTCTTTTATTAATAATGCAGCTAACGCTAAATCGTAGTTCGGTTCTTCAACCGTTTCAGCTACTTGTTCTGTATAAAGAACTTTTCCTTCTGGATCAACTACCACAATACACCTAGAATTTAAACCTATTAAAGGGCCAGTTGTAATTTCTAAACCATAGTCTTTACCAAATTGACCTGTATTAAAATCAGAAAGCATCACCACATTTTCAATTCCTTCGGCACCACAAAATCTGCTTTGTGCAAAGGGTAAATCTCTAGAAATACACAGAACAATTGTGTTATCTAAATCAACAGCTCTTTTATTAAAGGTGCGAACGGAGGTCGCGCAAGTTCCCGTGTCTATGCTGGGGAAAATATTTAGCACTAAATTCTTCCCCGCAAAGTCGCACAATTTTTTTACCGCTAAATCGGTGCCTACCAACTCAAACTCTTGAGCCAAGCTTCCAATTTCTGGTAGTGATCCACTCGTATTTATTTCATTTCCTTTTAATGTGATAGTCGCCATAATGGTTTTTCTAATTTATTTTTCTTTTTGTAAATCTAATTCTATTCCCTAAAAAGGCGGTCATTTATTGCTTTGAAATATCGGTATTTTTACTCCTAACAACCCTCAAACTTATCAAATGACCTTTTTCATAAAATATTCAATGCAATATTGAAGAATAATACAGATGCAGTTGATAAGATCATAAAGAGAGGTGGCGCTATGAATGTTCTGTGCGACTTCGGGCATTAAAGTTCAATAGCAAAAAAAAGACATTGTTACCAAACTAACTCCTTTACAATATGCTGCGATTCAAGAAAAACTGGAAGCGTTGAAACTATTGGTCACGTATAAAGACAATATTGTAAATTTTGAAGAGAAAATCAGCCAAGCTTTTGCAATCTCCATTTCCTCTGAGAATATAAAAGTGATAGATTATCTATGGTCTTTTGTGTTTCCATCTTCTATGACTCCATAACCAGAATTGAGGTTTTTGAAGAATTATTTCTTCTAGAGCCTTGGTGTGCGTTTCGGTGATTTCTCCTTCTTTTGTGTCTTTAGGGTGTTCAAAAAGAACATTGTACTTCATAGTGTAATAGCCTCTTCTAACTTTTTCAATATGAGCATTGATAACAGGAAGGTCATATGCTTTAGCGCTTTTTTCAGCACCTAATAACACCCCTGTTTCTTGATTTAAAAACGTAGTCCAATAAGCGGTTCGCGGATTGCTAGGCGATTGGTCCGAGCCCATGATGAACGCTCTATATTCCCCTTCACTTGATTGAGCAAATTGTCTAACCGCTTTATTCATTGGAACCATTTTAAGTCCGAATTTCTCTCTAGAACTACGCATTTTTTTATCAAAGTACTTATTTGATAAAGGTTTGTAGATACCAATGCCTATGTGTTTGTGATATAATGGTACAGCTACCACCGACAATTCCCAAGCGTTATAATGTCCGCCCACAACTATCACATCTCTGCCTTCCTCATAATATTTATCAATGAGTTCAGGGTTTTGAATTACCATGCGCTTCTTCACCATTTTCTTAGACACGTTGAAGTTTTTGACGCTTTCTACAATGATGTCACAAAAATGTTGGTAAAACTGTCTTTCAATTTTTCTAAGTTCTAAAGATGAAAGGTGAGGCAATGATCGTTCAAGGTTTCCTCGAACAACCTTTTTTCTATATCCAAAAACGAAGTATATCAGTAAATAAAAGAAACTTGAAATACCATGCAATATCCAAAGAGGTAAAATGGACAATGGAAGAATGAAGATGTAATAAAGAATTTTACTTCCCACTTGAATTAAAACTAGGGGCAAAATTAAGTTAAATTCTTGTTTTAAATTCAAAACGCACCAAGTAAGGAACGTCAAATTCATTTATTCAGGTTAAAATCGTTCGCACCTTAATCTATATTTCATACACATTACCCAAAAGATACGCTTGAGAAATTTACTTTTCCCTTTTCGTTAAGCTTGGTTTGCTCGTACTAGTTTACGCACTAAAACAAGAAAGTTTCTCAATAGTTCATCGAGAGAGTCACACACAATTCTCGATTGCTCAAAATCGTGATTGATCAGCCAAATTTGAGGATGTTCAATGCTATAAAAAAGAGTATTTCCCATGCGGTCTGAAGCGAATGGAATGATCTCTGGTGGCATATTAGCAGTCCATTCATTTTGTTTGTCGAATAGAATTTCCTCAATGCTCCAGAATTGTTGGATGTCGGGTAATTCGGATTCGGCACCTTCTACTAAATTCGCTAATATCGGTGTATGGATATTGCCGATTGTTGTGATTAATTCAACATGCTGACTGGATAGTTTAATACCGTGTTTAGCTTCTAATTCAAGAATTTCTTGAGAAGTAGCCTTGACGGTGTCCTCGTTTTTATTGAAAATTCTCTCAAATTCTATTAGCATCTCTTTCATGGAATATTAAATCTAGATATAATAAAGCGGTTTTAAAACTTTATACGCTGTGTTGTTATTTAGAATTCCTTTTTTGAGCGATAACAACATATCTGGTAGACAAACAGGTGTCGGCTTCAGCTGGAATGAGCTCCATAGAATAAGCGTCAAATAATTTTACTTGGCCACCAAATGCATCTTCAAAGTATTTTCTTACTCGGTGCATTGGAGGTAAAAAACGCTTGTGTTTCCCCGCATAATTTACCGCCATTTGTTCACCAGAAAAGTCCACATTGATAATTTCACTTTCTTGAAAAATTCTTCCTTGATCTTCTATTAACCTTGGTGTTCGGAGCGAAACAATCTTCTTATCTGCGGAATAAATAACGTTCGGATACCATCGGATATGGTCAGGTGTTATAAAGTCGCCTAAAAACCAACCTCCTTTTTTAGTAATGCCAGCCGTCTTCGATATGGCTTCTTCCAATTGCTCATAATCGATATAATGAAATACGTTCAAACCGCTATAAGTAATGTCCCACATTTTAACAGATGGATCTAGTGTCAACACATCTCCTTGTTCAGCGTGTATTCTTTTACAGGCCTCCTCAACCATCGATTCAGAAATATCGATTCCATATAAGTTGTCGTAATCAACACCCATATTATCAATCATATACTTTTCGATTAAAGCAGTTCCAACACCTATCGAAATAATTGATTTTGATGATATATCGGCAATGAAGTTGTTTTTAAAGAACAATAAATAGTTAGACATAAAATTATCTAACATGGGCTGACAGATTAACGCATCATACATTTCAGCATATTGGTGAAAATGGTCATTGACCTTGGGGTTGTCCTTTAATTTATCTTGAAATGAGGAGGCCTCTCGTAATTCATTGTTCAAGTTTTTCCAATAAATTGAGTTTTGAACATGGCCGTTTTCATCGGTGAATTGCTGAAGCTCATTTAAAAACCCAGGAAGTTGTTCTATAGAATAGGTTTGTTTTAACCTAGACTCAAGTTGACCCCCATCGCTATCCGTTGCTTTTTGAATTTTTAAAAGTCTTCGGGAGAATTCAACCATGTGTCGAAGCCGGGTATGAAAGTCACTTTTTAGTCCTGGTTCAACAGAGTTGATATCGGTGTCCTTTAACCCATAAAACACACCTCCATCATGTCTCTGAATTTGACCCTTATCTAGATCAAAAATTCTGGAATCTCCGGTGATTTTACTATTGTTTTGGTCTACACCGTATATATGTAAACTTGCAAACGGATAGTCTTTAGTGGGGTTTCCCATTTGATGAATTAAAGAATGACTTACGCCTAAAACGTCATTTGAATCGACTTGCCATCGAGCTAACGTAGTAAGGTGATCATCTTCCATTCTGAAAGTAGCATGTTCTGCAGGTCCAAAGATTTGCACCGCCCCCCAGATGGTATTGCCATGATCGTGAATTGTTGAGAAATCTCCAGGTTTCCAGGACATGACCATGAGTTCGAAATTTTCTCCTTGGTAAATGAGTTTTCTTCCATAACTATCCTCCGGAGGATGGTTGAAATCATGCCACGGAGTCAAATCTTCGGCTTGCACGTTAGCTTCTTTAAGAAGACGAATTAAACCCGAAGGTTTTAAACCCTTTTCTACTTTTAATTTTGAAATGAGCCCCTTTAAAGGTTCAGCGATAACTGCTGCTTGTGATTCTGCCATTAACTGTGATGTCTTGCTTTAAACTTTGCTCGAAAGTACGCAGAATCGGCATGGTAAGCGAGGTGCTTTAATTTTTGTTTGAACTGCTTAATCTGATTACTTGCTGGCTCAATTATGTTCTTGATGAGATGTTAGGTTCTCCGGCATCTGTGCAGCACATGCCTTTTTTTGAAGACTATCTGTGATTTCCGAATTAGTAACTAGCTGATAATCAGATTAATTTATTTTTGAAATTGTCTTAGAGTTTGTCAAAATCCACGGATGCTACAGAACCGCTCAGAATGGTTGTGACATCTTTACGTGGATAGATGGGAACTCCTATTCCATATCCAACTCCTCCGCCACGGACACACAATTTGCTTGTGATACATTTACTTGAATCAATGGCAATACTTGCACAGCTGATAATACCACCGCTACGCACACTTTAACTTCTTCAGGTGGATGTGATTCTATTGTGACGCTATACTTATCTATGAATTCGGTAAATACTTCGGTACCTCAGGTTGATGAATTTTTGACGGCCAATGAAACGGGTGCAAATTACCAATGGCTATTGTGTCCAGCAATGACACCAATAAGTTCGGCTACCGATCAATCGTGCATAGCTACTTCAATTGGCGACTATGCAGTTGAAATTACAAATGGAACCTGCATTGATACAGCCGCATGTATTAATGTCGCAATAATAGGGATTCGCGAAAATAGAATTACGGATCAAATTAAACTGTTTCCAAATCCGACCAATGGTAATTTCACTTTGAACTTAAATGGACAAGTTCAATTTATTTCTATTACCATGACAGATTTAATTTCCAAGCAAATCTGGTCTTATTCATACTCAGGCGCTGAGTTCTTAAACTTATCGATTGATGAACCCGCTGGATTGTATTTACTAGTTATTGAATCTGCAAAAGAAAAAACGGTTATTCGAATTGTAAAAAAATAATCGATTCACTACTATTATAGAAGAAGCATTTGTATTTTTCTCCTTCTTATTCTTGGCCATATAACCGCACGGCTTTTTATTTTAAACCAAATTAATCGAAGGTGGTATCATCTCAAGTTTAAGAAGGGGACAACCAATTTGGTTGGCTAAAACTCTTATTTAAACATGAAACTCAGCTTAGTTCTAGTAGTAATCGCTTTTTCACTCTGTCTTCCAAAGATTGGAACGGCTCAAATTAATCAAGATAAACTAGGGGCTTGGTACATGTACTTTTTTAATACAACTTTCAAAGAAAGTCCGTGGG
>JBLFXO010000227.1:0-6048 GCA_047609865.1 Arenicella sp. | reverse complement strand
GCAACCAAGTATTTTCCTTTATGATATTTGTAATACTTAGTCAATCCTGAAATTGGATTCCATTGACAATGCACATTCAATGGAGACATGAATATTGAAATCTGAATTCTTTTATCCTTAAAATACTCAGTTTCTTCAACTTCTTCAATTACTACAACTTTTCCATCAGCTGGACAAAGAATAAGGTCATCATTGACCTCTATTACTCTTTTAGGAACCCTGAAGAACTGTATTACCAGGTACATCATTATGACACATCCCGCTGCCAGTATCCAAAAGAGCCATGGCAACAGCTCAAATAGAAAATAATAGCTTGTAGCAAATATCCCACCCAAGATGAGAAAAGCTATCAAGATAATTCCGAATCCTTCTTTATGAATTTTCACGGCTCAAAATTAACCGAAATAATAGAATGTGATGAGTTGAAAGACAAAAATAACTGGAATGACAACTAGAACACTATCCAGCCTGTCCAAAAGACCACCATGACCTGGCAGTATCTTTCCTGAATCTTTTAAATTTAAGCTCCTTTTGAGCAATGATTCAACGAGATCACCTAAAGTTCCGAAGATGGCAGCCAACATACCCATTATTGCATATTGAATGAATGGTTGATCTTCCAAGAAATAGGCTATAACAAGTCCAGCAATCATTGCGAAGGTCATTCCTCCAAAAAAACCTTCCCAACTCTTATTTGGAGAGATTCTCTCGAACATTTTATTCTTGCCTATTTTTCTGCCTACCAAGTAAGCGAAAGTGTCAGAGCACCAAATCATAATGAAGATTCCAAGCAGAGGGAAAATGGACTCTTGCGCCTGTTCTTGAATTGACATGAAGTTGATCAATATCAATGGTAAAATGATGTAGATGATTGAGGAGAAAGTAATGGCAAGATTCGCAAACGGATTTTTCTTATTCCGAAAGAGTTCTGCTATCGCCATCCATGTGAATGAAATGATGGAAACGATAACTAGAGGAACCCAAGTTGGCACTTCGCCCTCTGCAGATGTCCCGGTTAGGTAATAGACGCCAGTAATGTAAATGAGAAAGCCTACAATCGGCCCGAGAATGGTGTTTGGTGAATATTCAGACTTCTTGAACATTACGGCAAATTCCTGTAACATTAACAAACTAACAATTCCGAATAGGATGTGTAAGTACCATCCACCAAAGTAAACAGAAGTGACAATGGCAGCTACATAGAATGTTCCTGTAATCGCCCTTTGAAACATATTATTCTTGGTTTTCGCTAACAATTTCTTTTGATTTGGCTTCGTCTTCATCCAAAACATAAACCTCATAAGAACCAAATGTTCCATATGAACTGTCTTTTTGATCAAGAATCAAGGTGTTTATTCCTTCAGCTTCTAACTTATCCCTCATCATATGTGCCAAATGCTGCGCCGTAGTTGTGTAAATCATTTTTCTATTCTCCATCTTCTTTTGTTTTTGTTGAGTCCTTTGACGATTCATCATCAGTAGGTTCCTCTCCTGAAGATAAGGAATTTTCTTGACTTTCGGAAGTTTCGGAAGTTGATATTTCTTCTGTATCTGAAGATTGAGCTTCTGCTGCAGGTCCTTCTTCGGCTTCTTTAAAAGCTTCTTCAAGTTTTCCTTCAGGAGTTTTGTCCTTATTCATATCCCAAATTCTTTCACCAAAAATCGTAACGAGACTCTCTTTAAAGATTACTTCGCTCTTCAATAACTCTTCAGCTAATTCAGTCAGTTTATCTTTGTTTTCAGAAAGGATTTTAACAGCTCTTTGATATTGTTCTTCAATGATTCTGCTTACTTCTTCATCAATTAGCTCACCTCTTTTTTCTGAATAAGGCTTTTGAAATGCTGACCCGTTAGGATCATAATAAGATATGTTTCCAACTTTTTCAGATAGACCATAAACAGAAACCATAGCGTATGCTTGCTTAGTTACTTTCTCTAAATCACTTAGTGCTCCGGTTGAAATTTTACCGAAAATAATTTCTTCAGCAGCTCTACCACCTAAGGCAGAACACATTTCATCCAGTAATTGTTCTGTTGTAGTAATTTGTCTTTCTTCTGGCAGGTACCATGCCGCTCCTAATGATCTTCCTCTAGGAACAATAGTCACCTTAATAAGAGGAGAAGCATGTTCTAATAACCATGAAGTAGTCGCGTGACCAGCTTCGTGGAAGGCAATAGTTTTCTTCTCTTGAGGCGTAATGATTTTGTTTTTCTTTTCTAATCCACCAACTATTCTGTCAACGGCATCTAAAAAGTCTTGCTTCTCAACAAATTTCTTAGCTTTTCTTGCAGCTATTAAGGCCGCTTCATTACAGATGTTTGCAATATCAGCACCTGAGAATCCTGGAGTTTGTCGTGATAAGAATTCAACGTCTAATTCTTTTTCAAGCTTAAGTGGTTTTAAATGAACTTGGAAAATTTCTCTTCTCTCATTTAAATCAGGCATATCAACATAAATTTGACGATCAAAACGTCCGGCTCTCATTAAAGCAGAATCTAATACATCAGCTCTATTTGTAGCGGCAAGGATAATAACTCCAGAGTTCGTTCCAAATCCATCCATCTCAGTTAATAACTGATTTAATGTATTCTCTCTCTCGTCATTAGAACCCATATTCGCGTTCTTTCCTCTAGCGCGTCCAATAGCATCAATCTCATCAATGAAGATGATAGAAGGTGCTTTTTCTTTGGCTTGCTTAAATAAGTCTCTTACTCTTGATGCACCAACTCCAACAAACATTTCAACGAAATCAGATCCTGAAAGTGAGAAGAATGGAACCTTTGCTTCACCAGCAACGGCTTTTGCTAATAATGTTTTACCTGTTCCTGGAGGTCCTACCAATAAGGCCCCTTTTGGAATTTTTGCTCCTAGTTCAGTATATTTTTTTGGATTCTTAAGGAAATCAACAATCTCTTCAATTTCTTCTTTTGCTCCTTCTAGCCCAGCAACATCTTCAAATGTTGTATTAGTACCTTTTCCTTTTTCAAAAACTTTCGCCTTTGATTTCCCGATTGAGAAGATGTTTCCACCACCACCACCACCACCGGCGCCACCAGACATTCTTCTCATGATAACAATCCAGAAGACAATCAATAGTAAAGGGAATAGCAACCAGCCGAACATGTCAGACCAGTCAGTTCTCGTTTCCCACTTAATATTAAATCCATTTTCCGGATCAATTTCAATCGCTTTGCTATTAATATTTTTCAAGTCACCTTGAAAAATATCATTGTCTAAAGGGGGAGTTTCAAAGCTTAAATCTGGAGTATTTAAGGCAGAACCAGACTTCTTCTTGATTTTTGAATATTTGTCATCAAGCTCCGTGATTTGATCAATGTCTTCATGATCCAAATATACTTCGGCCTGCTGCTCATTTTTTATAACAACAACCTTTGCTACGAAACCTTTAAGAGCGAGCTCTTCAAAATCTCTATCACCAATTTCTATGGTAGTTCCTTTTGAAGGGAATAATTGTGAACCGATTAATACTACTGCAAGGATCGCGTAGATCCAGTACATATTAAACGCTTTCTTTTTCGGTTTTTCAGCCATGATATTTTTTAATCAATGTTAGGAATGTCAGTTCTTTCGGCATCAGCCCAAAGATCTTCTAGGTTATAAAATTCTCTTACTTCTTTGTAAAACACATGAACAACTACATTAACGTAATCAAGAAGAACCCATTCAGAGTTGTTAATGCCTTCAGTATGCCAAGGCTTTTCTGAAAGATCTTCTCTCGTTTTACGAGTAACAGAACCAGAGATACCATCCACTTGTGTACTTGACTCACCACTACATATGATAAAATATTCAGTCACTGAGTTTTGAAGATGTGTCAAATCAAGAACCACGATATCTTTTCCTTTGACATCTTGAATTCCGTCAACAATTTTGTCAACCAATACTTTGGTAGCAACTTCTTTATCTTCAACAGTTTTTATCATAAAATAAATTTGGTGAACAAAATTACTTGTTTTGTTTCACTTTGGTCCCAATTATTGCAACATTTGTTGGATGCTCTACAAAAGGTTAGAACGAAATTTAATTCAATTAGAGGTTGTTGATTCTACCAACAATTATGCTGCTGAATTACTCAAGACTTCACAAGTGCCTAATGGCACTACAATCCTAGCATCTCATCAACAAAATGGTAGAGGACAACGCTCTGCAATATGGACGGTTGAAGCCAACAAAAATTTGACGTTTTCTTTAATTTTTTTTTCCGCCTTAAAAATTGATAAGGCCTTTTATTTGAACATTGCAGCATCTCTAGCGGTTTATAAGACGCTTTCGGATTTGAAAATTGAGTCTAAAATAAAATGGCCAAACGATATTTTGGTGAACGGAAAGAAGATTTCAGGAATTTTAATTGATAACGTTTTGAGCGGAAATGAAATTCAATCTTCTGTAATTGGAATTGGTCTCAATGTTAATCAATCCAATTTCGGAGAACTCCAGAATGTAACATCCATAACAAAGGAAATAGGTCAAGAATTGGATTTGATTGATGTCTTTGATCAGCTTTATGGATACCTTGATTTTTACCTAAACTTGCTGATGGAATCGAACTACAGTATTCTGTTAGAAAGATATTATGAGCAACTATTAGGTTTGAACCAAGAAGGACTGTTCGAATCTAATGGCGAAGAATTCACTGGAATAATAACAGGAATATCAATTCTCGGCTTATTAAGTATCCAAACCCATCAAGGGCTTAGAGAGTTTGATCTTAAAGAAATTAAAATGGTTTACCCTTCAAACTTCTTTTGAAGCTTATGAGCCATGTAATCGAATAGATTCGTCAAAGGCTTAACTACCATCATTTTTAAGAATGCATTGATATCTCCTTCAAACTGAAGATGACCTTCACAAGAATTACCATCCCCACCATCTAACTCAATCAAATGAACCACTAATGTAAATGAGAATGGCGCTTTTTCACCTGAAACAATATTGATTTTAGAAGTTGGCTCTACCGTTTTCTTAATCAAAGGAATAATAGCGGCTCCTTGAATTTTAAATGAACAATCATCAACTGTTGATGTCCATTCTGAAATTTTATCTTGAGGAAGAAGTTCTTTGATGTTATTGAAATCACACAAAAATTCGAAGACTTCTTTAGATGAAGCATTGATGATCTCTTTCTTACTTGTTATACTAGTTGACATTATTGTTTCCAGATTTGAGGGTTAGCCTTCCATTCTTTTAAGGAATCAATATCTGATTCGCTCACGTAATTTGTATTCTTCGCTTGTTCAATAAGGTGATCATAATCAGACAAGGTAAAGAATTCGCAATTTGAATTGGCGAAATTAGCAACGGCCTTATCAAAACCATAAGTAAAGATTGCAGATAACCCTAAAACTTCCATCTTTGCCTCCCTTAAAGCCTCAATTGCTTGTAAGGAAGAACCTCCTGTTGAAATTAAATCTTCAATCACCACAACTCTTTGTCCAGCTTCATAGGCTCCTTCAACTTGATTACCTAAACCATGCCCCTTAGCAGATGAGCGGATATAAATAAAAGGTAACCCCATTTCTTCGGCCACCAAAGCTCCGATTGCGATACCACCAGTAGCAACACCAGCAATTACATCAATGTTGGTAAACCTTTCTGCGATTTGCTCAGCGAAAGTTTGTCTGATGGCAGTTCTGATTTTTGGATAAGACAACGTTTTTCTATTGTCACAATAAATTGGAGATTTCCAACCACTTGCCCATGTGAATGGATCGTTGGGTTGTAATTTCACAGCTTTAATTTGTAATAAAAAATCAGCTATTTTTAAGGCCTTATCTTTGTTCAAAATCATGGCCACAAATGTATAAAGTTTTTATAGATAATATTGCTAAAACTTATCAACTAGAATCGGAAGAATCGTTGAAAAGTGAGTTTGAAAATTTCAAGTTTATTGAAGCTGCGGGAGGCTTAGTTGAATTTAAAGGAAAGTTCTTATTCATCAAACGTAATGGTTTATGGGATATTCCGAAAGGAAAGCTAGAAAAAGGAGAAAGTATTGAGGAAGGAGCAGTAAGAGAGATCGAAGAGGA
>JBLFXO010000226.1:0-6085 GCA_047609865.1 Arenicella sp. | reverse complement strand
TAAAATAGCACATCGTGGTTTCATTACTAGTTAGTGGTTTCTCGGAAATTTAAATTAACAGTTTCTAAGAAATGGTGTGGTTCTTTTTCTGTGGAGAAGTGGTGGGATTCTTCTGCTTGGTTTTGGAAGAAGCTGATGAGGTCTACATGGTCTTCAAAGACTCTGAATGAATAACCTTGGTAGTTATAGATGAAGAAGGGTTTATCTTGGGTATCATTTGAGACTAGAACTTATTTTCGTTAGGGAGTAAAAACTGTGTGTATAATCAAAGCCCAGAACTCAATTTGTGGATAAAAAATACACTAATTTTAATCTACATGTTTAGACCAATTAGAAGCAAGAGAATATCTCATGTGATTGATGAAATCACAGATCAATATATGTTTGCGGGAGATTTACATCGCCCATGGATAATCGGGTTTAGTGGCGGGAAAGACTCAACGATCCTTCTCACTTTGGTGTGGATAGCTTTGAGAAGAATTCGTGAAGATGTGTCTACCCCTTTTCAGTTAAAACGTCCAGTTTATGTTGTGTGTAATGATACGATGGTAGAGAACCCCATTATTACGGCATATGTTGACGATGTATTGACGAAAATAGAAACAGCTGCAAGAGATCAAGACCTGCCGTTCTTTGTGAAGAAAACTACACCAAAACTAGATGAGTCATTCTGGCTCAATGTTATTGGAAAAGGGTATCCCGTTCCAAATAACACGTTCAGATGGTGCACAGATAAGTTGAAGATTAAACCTACTTCAGCTTTTCTGCATGAGCAAATCGATGAAAAAGGGGAAGCCATTGTTTTATTAGGGACACGTTACGAGGAAAGCAAAACTAGAGAGCGCTCCATGAAGAAGTATGAACAGAAGGGGAGTCGTCTATCGAAACACACTACGGATGCGAACACGTATGTATATGCTCCAATCAAAGACTTGATGCTGGAAGAAGTATGGTACGTTATTAATGCTGTAGAATCACCATGGGATTTCGATAATAATATTTTGTATCAAATCTATGCAGACGCAAGTGCTGATGATTATGAGTGTCCTACTGTTGTCACCGATAAGGAGCATAAGTCATGCGGACAGTCGCGTTTTGGCTGTTGGACTTGCACTGTTGTGAAAGAAGATAAGTCTATGAAAGGGCTGATTAACAAGGGTCAAGAATGGATGGCGCCATTGTTTAAATTCCGGAATGATCTGGTAGAAGGTAGAAATGTAAGCGAAAACAGATCAGGAAAAAGAAGAGGAGGGATGATCGCTATAACTGAAGAGGGACACAATCAAGGATCGTATGCTCCCCATTATATGGCTAAATTGTTAAGAGAGTTGCTTGAGATTCAAAAAGAAGTTCAAAAGACGCATCCTGAAGTCACATTGATCACAAATCAAGAATTAATTGCTATTCAAGTCACTTGGAATAGAGACGGAAACTTTGACTGGCATGTTGGAGAGATTTATAGAAAAGTTTATGACAAGGACATTTCTACCAATAACATTAAGTCTTTAGGGCAGACTGAGAGACGAATATTAAAAGAAGTTTGCGAAGAAAAGCCAGAGTTTTATCATTTAATAGATAATCTGATAGATCTGCAAGAATCAAAAACATTGTTGCTGTCAAAATATGGCTTGCACAATGATGTTGAAAGACAAATTGAACGTTTTGTAAAAGAGAATTAGTCGATGAGGATTGAAAACATAAAACTCAATAACTTCAGGATCTATGAGGGATCAAATCAAGTTAGTTTTTCCAATAAGCAAGGAAAAAATGTTTCTCTGATTGCTGGGAAGAATGGATTTGGTAAAACGACTTTTCTTACTTCATTAATCTGGGGTTTGTATGGTAACCTTATGTCTCAAGTTGAGGATAAGTACAAGGGAGATATCAAAAGTGCTGGGGGATATGATAATTTCCTTAAAACACTATTGAATAAGAATGTTCTCCATGCATTTGAATCAGAGGAAAAGAACAATGCGAAATTTGAAGTTCAGATAGAATTAATAGATGTTATGATTCCTTCGATTCCTTGTAAAAAGGTGGTGATCAAAAGATCATATGATCATAAATCAAAAAAGGAGAGCTTAAGCATATTTATTGACGGACAAGAGAACGAATTGACCAAAGAAGTTGGTTATGAGGTATTCATCAATGATTTCATCTTGCCGAGAGAAATAGCCAAGTTCTTTTTCTTCGATGCGGAAAAGATTGTGACATTGGCTGAGGCAAAATCGAAGAGTGAATTACGCTCTTTAAGTAAAGCCTATTCTGAAGTGCTTGGAATCAAGAAGTATGAAGACTTAAAACTGAACCTGAATACACTCTTAACCAAATTAAGAAGAAGTGGCGTTTCGAAGGTCAATAAAGAAAGATTAGACGAACTCATTGAACAGGATCGACAGTTGACAGGTTTAATTGAGAAAAACGAACTGGATCAGCAAACTATTGATGATGATATTACTGTTTTCAAAACACGTTTAGACGCTATCCAAGAGAAGTTAATCCGAGAGGGAAACGCGATGACTCTTGAGGAGTTGAAAGAACTCAAAGATCAGCGTGAGGCCTTAAAAATGGATCATGAAGCTTCAAAAGGAGAACTCAAGAAATTGCTGGACATTGTCCCATTGGTTATAGCTGGACCTCGACTTAAGGAATTAGTCGATCAGATCAAAAAGGAAATGAAGCTGAAGAACGCTTCTTTAAATAAAGAGGCATTGGCACAAGAGTTTAATGTGTTTGGGAAAGAGTTTAGTTTAGGGGTTTCTGATTTAGTGAAGGATAAAACGGTGGCTGTTCAAATGAGCAAGTACTTTAATCAATTGGCTAAAGCACGTTTGGATCAATTGTCAGAGGATCACTCAGATGAAATATTATTGGACTTTGACGATGAAACAGCCCGCTCAATCATAGGGACATACAATTACATTCAGGATTCATTCAAAACGCAGTTTGAAGCGATTGTGAAGAGGGAAAAGAATGCTCGTCAGCATCTTGGGCGTGTAAAGAAGAAAATCAAGGGGGGAGAAGCCAGAAAGGATAATCCACTAGCGCAGCACTTGAGAAAAGACAAACTGGAATTGGATGAAAAAGTGGACACCCTTTTTGGGAAAAAACAAAGTTTGACAGAAGATTTAGGCGGTTTGAAAACACAACAATCTTCCAATCATAAAGTACTTTCTGAATACGAGAAGAATTTCAATTTAGTAGAAACGGATAAGAAGAAGTACGATGTCACACTGGAGCTGTTGGAGAAATTGAATGTGCTCACAGTTCGGATCAAAGAAGAAAAGAAATACTCGTTACAGAAATCGATTCTACTTGGTTTAAACAAGTTGATGCATAAAGATGACTTTGTGTCTAACGTCCAAGTGCGCATTGAAGAAGATGTGATGGATATTGATTTACTGGATAAGCATGGGAACGTGATAGATAAGGATACGCTATCCAAAGGCGAACAGCAGTTGTATGCCACTGCCTTACTGAAAGCGCTGGTGGATGAATCTGGAATTGATTTTCCTGTATTTATTGATAGTCCGTTACAAAAGTTCGATAAAGAGCATTCCAGTAACGTCATCCAACAGTTCTATCCGAGCATCTCAGAGCAAGTAGTATTGTTCCCATTGTTAGAAAAGGAACTTTCGAAAATGGAATACGATCAGTTGAAGCCGAATTTGAATGGGGTGTACCTTATTGATAATTCAGTAGAAGGCTCAACAATAGAAGAATGCGAAATCAATCAATTATTCACCAAATTTAATGAGCAGCATGTTCTCGCATATTAAAACCAGTAAGGAAAATAAAGAGTTGGTTACTCAACTGACTAACAAGTTAAATTTGGGTGCTGAAAATGTGATAGCACGAATAGCATTGGCCTATTCACTGGCGCAAGAGGAGAAATTAGATTTGAGAGATTTGCAAGATTCTGGAGGTAAAGAATATTCAAAGAGTGTTTTATTTGGAGATCAGTTTGAATCTTATCTTGGTATGCTTTGCACGCATTACTCTATCTATAAAACGGATAAAGACATCCCTAAGTACATTAAAATGCACATAGATGACGGGCTACAATTAGTTAACTCAGAATTAGAAGATAGACCAAATATTGAAGGATTTGACTATTTGGTTGAAAAGCTACAGCATCTATCTTAGATAGTATAGATTTTGCAAGCTAGTTGTTTTAATTCAGTTAGACTCCAATTTAGATTTGCTCCAATATCAATATTTAATTGAACTGAAGAAGCTTCAAATATTGGTTTCTTAGTCGAGAAATTATCATTACCACCAACAACGTTATCTGTAGGCCCCATAAAAGTTAAATTTTCTAATTCATTTTTCCTAGAATCAATTGAACTATCTAAATCTACTGCTTGTACATTTCTAGGGTAGATATGCTCTATTGTTGTACTTGAGAAATCGTAAATTCTTGTTTTATCTCGGCACGTTGGTTTGCCTGTAGCGCCCTCATCATACCACCTTTTGTAATGCTCTAATGTCATTAAGAAATACTTAATGGGTTTGTTACCTCCACCTTCTCTATATGATAAAGATTCTAAATTATTCTTGAAATTATCGTCCCCAGCACGTGAAGTCATTAAGCTACGTAGGGCTAATCTTAGTGTATTAGGATTGTATGTGGTAGTTCCAGATCTAATCAAAACGCTTTGAGCATGAATAATTGATACAGCGGCTTCAATATGTTGGTTAGAGACAACTTTATACCTGAATAGGAAAATCTCTAATATTTGGACAATTTCAGAAAATTTCTTTTCTCCTAGCTTATAGGCTGCTAATAAAATTGGTATTGTTACAATTAAGCCCAACTCTTTAATTAAAAGAGAAAGTCTATTTCTATCCCATCCTGTTATTGGTGCTCTACTATCTGGAAAAGGCCAGTTTCCTTCTGAAATTTTTCTACAAACAATAAATCCTTTATGTATGAGGTCAGTTGCTGACTTTATACGAGTTGCGGCTGCACTCGTAATAGTTGTTGCATTGTTGTCAGGATAAAATTTTGTCAAGAAGTCATCGAACAACGAGCTCCTTCCTGGTCTACCTCCATGAGAAGAGGCATAGATCCATCTCAAATACGTTTCAATTGTTTTCGGAGGGTCAATCAGAATTTTATCCCATAATGACTCTGTTGAATCCTGTTGAGTTCTTTTCCCCTCTAATAATTCTAGGGTTTTTGCTCTTAATAAATCACCTTCAGTTAGACTTTTTCCTCTATCATTAAGAACTTGAAATAATTTGTAAGCTTCTTTGTTACTATGAGTGACAATATTTAGAATTGAAAAGTCTTCATCAATAATAATCTTGAAAGTTTCAAGTTTGTCCATTTTATTTTCTAGAGTTGAATCATCTATGAGCTCTTCTATTTTGTCTTTAATTTTAGAATAGGCTTGTTCGATTCTCCCATGTGAATCTCTTTCAACAGTAGGATTATTACCTCTAATTATATTTTTGAAGAAATCATTATCAGCTTTTGACAAAATAAGTGATTCTACAACTTGAGTATTCCGATTCACCTCCTGTTCAAATTCTATAAATCTTCCAGTTAAATTCTCGATCCTTCTTGTTATAATATCAATGTTTGAAGAATCACTATTAGCAGTAGCCTCATTAAGTAGACTGTTTTGATAAATATCAATGGCTACGGCTATAGTAATAACAAAGGTTGCAAATCTTTGTTGCCCATCTACCATTTCATATTGAGATTGCCTAAGTACACCAGAAACTCTCTGCTCAACGCTTACTATACCTCCAAAAAAATGATTGATAGGATTTCCTTCAGACCTTTTTAGATAACATTCTTCAAGATCTTTTAGATAATCACGAATTTCTTCATCCTCCCAAGCGTAACTTCTTTGATACTTTGGAACTCTAAACATTGGGTTATTCACAAAGAATTCTCCAACCCCCGCATATTCTGGATCTACTCTCATAATATTTTTTAATTTGTTGTTGTCAGTCGTACAGGAATATTTCTATAAATCTTTTTAAGATCTATTTTTTATTAATTCCCAAAAAGCTTTATCCTTCACTAGTAATGGTTCAGAACCAGCAAGGTTAACGATGCTCTGATGTTTAT
>JBLFXO010000225.1:0-6086 GCA_047609865.1 Arenicella sp. | reverse complement strand
TGTCATAATAAAGAGGGTAGAACTGCTGATAGCCAGAACCCCAACTGCCTACAATCAGTTCATGGTGATTCAAGTTCTCCTTTACTTCAATTGCACAAGCTGAAGGTAAATCAATTTCAAATTCTTTCCAATGGTCGCCTTCATCAAAGGAGTAGATTATATAACTTGCGGAGTCTCCGCTTCCAGCAATATAAGTCAAGCCGTTATCTGCAAATGACATGTCCCAACACATAATCCCTGGCTTGCTATAAGAAACGTGCCAGTTCTTTCCAGCATCTGTAGATTGCATAACCTCCTGTTTAAAACTCATACCGTACATAATTGAATCATTCTTTGGGTGAATATCAATGTACCATGCAGGAAACTTCCCAATTGGATCATTTACAAAAGCATTTTCCCAATTGAAACCGTTGTCTTTGGATATCTGAATGCCTTGAGTAGTGGTGGCTGCGTAAACATCTCCGCTAGAATTTATTTTAATTGATCTGATGTCGACAGAAGGGAAGGAGTCTATTTTATTAAAGTTTTCTCCTCTATCAATTGAATGATACAGTCCATTTTTCCAAGTTCCAGCAATTATTATGTCATCAGTAATGAACTCCACAGCCTGAATATCCTGACATGAATCACAAAGAGCTTTTCCTTGATTTAGAATTCGCCAATTCCTTCCCTGATCTTCAGAGATATGAATTTTCGCATCTCCAGGACCTCCCTTTATGCCGACTAATAAATGATTTACTTCTGTACTTGATTGCCCATAGGCTCTGATAATCTCACCTTTAAAATGATGATTGACCAAAGTAGAATCGGAAAATTGTCCAAAAGAATTACTGCCAATAAGAAGGGAGAATAGCAATAGAAGAAAGCTAATAGAAACCTTCATCTGTTTAATTGATTATGCCTCAGCTAATACTTTAGCCGCTCCTTTTGATTTTCGAATTCTACATGCAACAACCTTATATTCAGGGCAAAGCGCCTCAGTACAATGTTCGTCAGATGTAATAATGTTTAACATAACTTCAGGGAAATGGAAAGTTGAACTCAAAATCCCTGGTTTCATATCAGTCGTAATCTCCGCTTTGATATCAACTTTTCCTCTAGGTGATTCAACACAGACGAAGTCGCCTTGAGCTATTCCATTCTTTTCGGCATCATCAGGATGCATTAAAAGTACATCTTCAGTCAATATCTCAACGTTCCCTGTTCTACGAGTCATAGCACCACAATTGTAGTGTTCTAATTCTCTGTTGGTAGTAATTATATAAGGGAAGTCTTTACCATGTTTCACAATCTCACGAGATTTTTCATAAGCTTTGAAGGTGAATTTACCTTTTCCACGTTTGAATTCTTCAATGTGTAGAAGTTGAGTATCAGTGCCATCAGCAGCCACTGGCCATTGTTTTCCATTGTCTCCTAATTCATCCCAGACTACTCCTTTAAAGAAAGGAACTATCTGAGAAATTTCTTCGAGCATTCCGTCAGGAGTGTAGTCTGGTTGATCGTACCCCATCTTTCTCATTACATCTATAATGATTTGACCGTCAGGCTTACAGCCCTCAATTGGCTCAACTACTTGTTTAACTCTTTGAATACGTCTTTCACCATTTGTGAACGTTCCGCTTTTCTCTAAAAATGATGCTCCAGGTAGAATAACAGTTGCTTTCATAGCAGTCTCAGTCATGAAGAGTTCTTGCACAATTAAAAGCTCTAAGCTCTCCATTGCTTTAATCACTTTATTAGTATTTGGATCTGTTTGTACAACATCTTCACCAATAATCCATAATGCTTTCAAGTCTCCAGCAATTGCTGCATCAAACATCTCAGGAATTTTATATCCAATATGAGAAGGTACAATGTCAGAGCCATAAAACTCTTTGTATTGATTATTGAAAGTGGCATCAGTTACATCCATATAACCAGCGCCTTGGTGAGGTTGAGCTCCCATATCTGCTGCACCTTGAACGTTATTTTGTCCTCTCAATGGATTTACACCAGCACCACGTTTGCCAATGTTTCCAGTGATCATGGCTAAATCAGCGATCAACTGAACAGTGAATGTTCCTTGATAATGCTCAGTAACTCCCAGTCCGTGGAACTCCATAGCTGCTTTAGCGTTGGCATAAGCCATACTTGCTTCTCTAACTAATCCTTTATCCACACCAGTGATTTCAGATAATTCATCCATGTTCAACTTCAGAATTTCTTCCTTCATCTCTTCATATCCTTCACATCTACTTTCAATAAATTCTTTGTCTTCAACACCTTCAGTAATGATGTAGTACAACATCATGTTTAATAAGGCCACATTGGTTCCTGGTTTTAATTGAAGATGATAAGTAGCGTATTTCGCTAATTCTATCTTTCTCGGATCGATTACAATTCCAGTCACGTTCTTCATAAGCTTTTGCTTAATCTTAGCGCCGGTCACCGGGTGAGCATCTGTCGGATTTGCTCCAATTACCAATATACAATCTGTAAATTCTATATCTTCTACTGAGTTCGTGGCAGCTCCAGTACCAAATGCTCTTTGCATTCCAAGTGCAGTAGGAGAGTGGCATACACGCGCGCAACAATCAATATTATTTGTACCAACAACTGCCCTCATGAGCTTTTGCATGAGGTAGTTTTCTTCATTTGGTGTTCTTGCAGACGATATTCCTGCAATGGCATCTGGTCCATTACTAGCAGATATTCTTTTGAATTCGCTAGCAATGTGATCGTAAACTTCATCCCAAGATACCTTTTCAAATTCCCCATTTCTTTTAATCATTGGTGAATCCAATCTGTCTTGGTGATTATAGAAACCGAAGGCATATCTTCCTTTTAGACAAGTATGTCCTCCATTAGCAGCAGCATCAAATGGCGCTTGAATAGAGAGTATCTCACCATTTCTAGTTGAGATATCTAAATTACAACCTACACCACAGTATGTACATACAGTTCGTGTTACTTCTGAAGTTTTAACTGTCTTAGATTGAAACACATCTGATATTGCTGAAGTAGGGCAGGCCTGAGCACAAGCTCCACAACTAACACATTCAGACTCCATGAAGTTCATTCCAGCACCTTTTACAATTTTACTGTCAAAACCTCTTCCTGACATATTCAAGATGAATTCTCCTTGCACTTCATCACAAGCTCTAACACATCTGTAGCAATTAATGCATTTAGATAAATCAGAAGTCATGTATGGATGCGAGTTGTCTTTTTCATAATGAAGATGATCTTCACCTTTATCATATCTCACTTCTCTGATACCAACATCAGCAGCAACATCTTGCAATTCACAATTTCCGTTCACTTCACAGGTTAAGCAATCAAGGGGGTGATCAGTCAATACTAATTCAATAATGTTCTTTCTCAATTTTTGAACATTGTCAGATTCTGGATAAATATATTGTCCTTCACTAACTGGAGTATGACAAGAAGCCATTGTCTTTGCTTTACCATCTTGTTCTAAAGCGACATCAACACTACATACTCTGCATGACCCAAAAGGGTCAAGGTTTGGAGCGTCACAAAGTGTAGGAACTTTTTCTGTATGATTCCTTTTCAAAAAGTTAAGGATAGTTTCTCCTTCTTCAAATTCGAATGATTTATTATTGATGTATGCAGTCTTCATGTAGTCCTGTTTTTTGAGAAATATTTTTATACGTTGCTAATATTTGTTTTCATATTTAGCATCAACCATTGTATCGTTTTCTTTATCTCGGAGAGCAATGTTAAAGCCTTCATATACACTATGACAGCCGTATTCTCCATTCTTGTTCAAAGCAATAAATCCTACTTGAAGGTTTTCAATAGATTCATGTTTTGATATTATTCTATTCACAGCTTCTTTGCAAGCCTCATCTGGGCTTTTACCTTGTCGCATTAATTCTACGACTATTGCGCTTCCTGCCGTTTTAATTACGGCCTCTCCAACTCCTGTCGCACATGCAGCTCCTACTTCGTTATCTAAAAAGAGCCCTGCTCCAATTAGAGGGGAATCTCCAACACGTCCGTGTAATTTAAACGCCATTCCACTAGTAGTACATGCTCCAGCCAAATTTCCTGATTCGTCAATAGCTAACATGCCAATCGTATCATGGTTTTCGCTATTCACTGCAGGTTCGTATTCTGATTCGGCCATCCATTCTATCCAACGATCTTCTGCTGCTTTAGTTAGAAGGTTAGTTTTTGTAAATCCCTTCTCTAATGCGAAATCAAATGCTCCTTTTCCGGCTAGCATAACATGTGGGGTATCTTCCATTACTTTTCTAGCCACTGAAATTGGGTTTTCAATGTGTTGAAGAAAAGCAACAGCTCCACAGTTACTATTGTGATCCATGATGCAGGCATCTAACGTCACGTTTCCATCTCTGTCCGGCAATCCACCTAATCCAACACTCATATTCTCAGCGTCAGATTCTGTTACTTTAACCCCGGTCTCAACAGCATCCAAAGCTGACCCGCCTTTCTCAAGAATCTCCCAAGCTCCAGCGTTTGCTGCTAATCCATGATTCCAAGTAGAAACAACTATAGGTTTGATTGCAATTGGAGTTGTAATCTCTTCTATCAGAACGTCACTTTCTTGACATGACGTATTGGTTAGCAAAGCTAAACTGCCAATGGCACTGACTTTTATGAAATCTCTTCTCTTAGCCATTTGTAATTAGTCTTTTTGAAAGAATTCAGCTAGTTCATCTTCAAAATATTCAAGAGTATTTTGAACGGGAAGTGGAATTCCACCCCCATGAGCACATAATGAACCTGCTTCTAAAGTATGAAGTAGGTCATCCAGTAACTCTCTATTGATTTTTGATTTTCCTGAAATTGCATTTTGAAACATTTCATGCCCACGTTTAGTTCCTAATCTACAAGGGAAACATTTTCCGCAGCTTTCAAAAGCAGCAAAGTCAAAGAGGTGTTCTAAGAATTTCACCATGGGAAAGCTTTCTGGTATAGAAATAAAGCCAGCATGGCCCATTAAGAATCCAGCATTAGCGAAAGATTCAAAATCTAAATTGAGTTCGTCAACTTTAGATGTCGGAACTAATCCTCCAAGTGGTCCGCCAATTTGCATGGCTTTCACGTTCTGTTTAAATCCACCACCCAAGTCATTCACAACAGTAGACAAGGGAGTTCCCATTTCAACTTCGAAGACACCGGGTGTATTAAAGAAACTATCTAAACAAACCAGTTTCGTTCCGCTTGATTTTTCAGTTCCAATAGCTTTGTATTTTGCTCCACCATTACTAACTATCCAATGAATTGCGGCAAGAGTTTCAACGTTGTTGACTATTGTGGGTTTGCCGAAAAGGCCGTTTTGTGTGGGGTAGGGAGGTCTCACTCTGACTTCAGGACGTTGCCCTTCGATTGAATTGATTAGAGCCGTCTCTTCTCCACATATATAGGCTCCTTGAGCTTTAATTATTTTAAAATTGAAATCGAATCCAGATCCTAAGATGTTTTCACCAACAAGTTTTTTAGAAACTAATTCTTCAATAGCATTTTGAACAATAGTTACAGATTCAGGATATTCAGCTCTGATATAAAGAATACCACAATTGGCTCCTGTAACATATCCGGCCATGATCATGCCAAACAAAACAGAATGTGGTTGTTTTTCTAAAAGGTATCTATCTGAGTATGCTCCAGGATCACCTTCATCAGCATTACAAATGATAAATTTTTGATCAGCATCTGTGTTCCTGCAAGAGTCTAACTTGAATCCCATAGGGAATCCTGCTCCACCACGTCCACGAATGTTGGAGGTTTTGATTTCTTCTAAAACATTGGCAGATTCTCCGTTTAATATGTTTCCTAAATTTTTGTAATATTCATCAACTCCTACAAAATCTCCTGTAAGAATGACTTCACCTGAAGCTTTTACATTATAATCGTCTGAAGTTGCAGGTTGGTTTGAATTGAAGATTTCTGAAATTTCTGACTCACTTTTTGCAGAGTGATTTATTCCGTTATAATGGAATGCTCCGTTTTCATGGCAACGACCTAAACAAGTCATATGACCAATTTCTTCTTCTTTTAAATGATTTTTAAGAGCAGTTGTGACCGCTTCTTGTTTTCCGCTGCAAACGCAGGCA
>JBLFXO010000224.1:0-6087 GCA_047609865.1 Arenicella sp. | reverse complement strand
TTAGCGATCTAGCAAAGAATAATTTCAGTGGTGGTGGACATTTGAACGCTTCCGGTGGAAAATTTGTTGGAAACATAGATAATGCCATTTCAAAACTGGTAACAATTCTTCCTAATTTCGTTAAAGAGAATAAAGAATTATTCCAATGAAATTAATACCTCTTCTTCTGATTAGCATTCTTTTTTTCGCCTGTGGCGAAGAAAAGGTAATTGAACAACTTGATGAGACTGCTTGGACTCAAGATGTATCAATAGAAATGAATCAAGTTTTTGCCGAAGAAGAAAATGCTGAAATTGAAAATTATCTAAGCCACCGTCCTGATTGGGAAATGACTCGAACAGGAACTGGTCTTAGATATTTCATCTACAAAAAATCAGAAAACATTGATACAGCTCTTGTAGGTGATCACGTTTTAGTAGATTTTTCAATAGAACTATTAGACGGAACCCTTTGTTATGACTCGGCTGAAGACGGAGCACAAACTTTTGAAGTTGAAAAAGCTGACATTGAAGCAGGATTGCACGAAGCAATGCAGAAAATGTGTACTGGAGATCATGGAATCTTCATTTTGCCTTCTCAATTAGCTCATGGCCTGATTGGTGATGAAGATAAGATCCCACCATTAACAGCTGTTATTTACGACATCCAACTATTAGAAATTGCTCACCAATCTGACGCACCATGAAGAACATCCTAATTTATTCTCTTATTGTTTTGGGGTTAGTCTCTTGCAAACTGGATGGTGTTGAAGATCAAGTTGACAACGATAGCATCATTGAAAACCTCGGAGTTGACACTATCGATACAGCAGCTAACAATTTACTCCTAACCGATACTGTTGACGGTCACGCCAACCATTTGGTTTACCAAAGAGATGATGGATTACGAGTAGAATGGGATATTAAGAATGACGAAAAACGGATTCAATTAAATGACGTTGTTATGGTAAACTACACGGCAAGAGTAGCTGCTGGAGAGGTTTATGACACTAACAAAGAACTAGGGAAGCCAGTGCCATTGAAATCAAACATTGGAATGATGGTGCCAGGATGGGAAGCAGGATTACTTCAAATGCATGAAGGAGACAAGGGTAGAATCATGATTCCTGCGGCTCAGGCTTATGGAGAGGATGGATATATGACAATCGTTCCACCAAAAGCTGATTTAATAGTTGATATTGAAATAGTCTCAATCATAAAGCCAACTATTCTTGAAGATGGTGTGAAGGTCTATAAATGGCAGAAAGTTTCAAAAGGAGAAACCCCTAAGAAAAATCAAGTGATCACTTTTGACTACTTCGCTTATAAAAAAGGTGAAGAGAAAGGTATGTACGATAATAGTTATCAGAATGAAGCGCCTTTTAGTTTCAAATTTAAAAATGCCACTGTCGTTGATGGTTTGCATATAGGAATGAGTATTTTGAAAGAAGGAGAAAGTGCTTTTATTGAAATCCCTGCAAAAGCTGCCTATGGCTCTAAAGGACTTCTTGATTTAGTTCCAAAAAATACCGATATCGTTTATGATGTAAGGATTGGAACTATTTTGTAGTTCAATTAAAAGTACGTAACTTTCATAGTAATGAAAGTTCATTTGATAATCATCCTGCTTTTTGGCCTAGTCTCATGCAATCCTAAGAATTCTGAAACAGTTGAAATAAATGAAGAAAGTGATTGGTTCATGACTGAACACAATATTGATCTTTTTTCAAGTCAAAATATTCAAGGGGAGTGGTATGGTGAAGACGCCATTGATCTTAACAATGATGGAACTAACGACTTACAATTTTATTTGACCGGATTTCAACCAAGTGGAGATAGCACTGTAAGTACAGAATTGATTGTGAAAATCCTCAATCCAAATGTAAGCATTGACGAAAACCCCGCAGCAGCAGACTACTATTACAACTTTACTGAAACGACTGAAAATTTCTGGGGAACCTTTCCAAGAATAATTCATGAACACCAATATAGCTGTTCACAAGACAACGTGGTTGGGCAGTACACTTCAAACAATTTTTCAAATTTTTATAACTCAGGATCAATCTTGCAGAAATCGAATTTCAACCCAAGCACTTCGGACGAATTAAAAATGCTTATTTCTAATTCTTCTCATGAATCATTTCAATTTAATGGAGGTGGTGATTCTCTGATAGGTACGGCACATCCTTATTTTACTCATTGTTTAAGCCCAGAGTACTTTGAATTCAAATATCTATGGTTCAAGCTAGAAACTGAAAAAGAGACTTGTCATGGCTGGGTGTCAGTTAAAATTCTCCAAAACAATCTAGTTCAAATATTAAAGTCAGGCATTGAAAGTTAGTTTGAATGCCTAAAAGAGTATCCTATAGCTGAAGACGCCAAATACCTTCCTTAAAAAGATACTTACCCTCTTCTAAATTCAAGACGGGATCTCCAAACCCCTGATCATCTTCATTAGTATCACTATGATGATCACCGCAAGAATTATTATAAGTCACTTCAATCCCTTCTGAGCTAATCTTTGTGAAACAGATCTTGTGCTCGTAGTAAGTTTGATAAGTTGCGTCTTCACCATATTTGTCTTCCCAACAAATGGTGCTCTTATCAATGATATCAAGATAACAGGTGCTTAAATCAACAGACGATAGCATCTTTCCTTTAGTTTTCACTCCGCTACCCGACCCGCGCTTGGTATCTTCCCTTCTCACATAAATAACTTGATCAGGGATTCCAGTAATCTTCAAGATTTGTAAACTAACAGATATATAGGCTGAACTCCAATCCCTAACCTCAACAGCACTCCAAATTGAGTCTTTTTCGAGAATAAGATTACTTCTGATCGATTGCCCTCATTATTATAGCAGGCTTTTACGTTAGCAATCTTGGACGAAAGTAGCTCCATGCCCTCAGGAATTTCAGCATACTTATAAATCGTATCCGCCTTATAAGATCTAAACTCATTGACACAGGGATTCCCGGCCAAACATGCGAAGTGACTAATTAAGAACAAAAGAAATCCAATCAACTTCATTTTACAATGTATTTAAATTCTCAATTCAACAGATTATTCAAACCATCCAATCCCTCCAAATTAAGATTCTTTAAGTTTTCAGACAACCTTTCAATTCTTCATGTGTAGGTAAGATAGAAACAACAAAATTTGAACATGAGCAAACCTATTGATAAGAAAACACGATATTGATATAGAGTAACATAGTCTTTATCAAAATAAGCTGACCACAAATTGGATCAAGAGCGATTAATAAAAAAGTTCATTAAAGGGAACAAACGTGCGTTTGACACTATCTACGCCAAATATTGTGATGCAATGTACAATATCTGTATGCGCTATACCAAAAATCAAGATGAGGCAGCAGATATCTTACAAGACGCCTTTATTAAGATCTATGAAAAGAGAGAGCTTTTTGACCCACAATACAGCATTGGAGCTTGGATCAAGAGAATTGTAATGAATGAAGCAATCAATCATTATCGCGTGAATAAAAAATTCGAACTGGTTGAAGATGATAGCTTTTTCGAACAAGAAGATGAGGTAATTGAAGTGGTTGACAACACTAACTTAAAAGAAAAATTGACTAAAACAATTGATTCTCTTCCTCCTGGATATCAGGCCGTATTTAAAATGTATGTCATAGAGAATCTCACACATAAAGAAATTGCCCAATATTTAGACATAAGTGAAAACACCTCGAAAACTCAGCTTTCAAAAGCAAGGAGAATGCTGAAAACAAAATTAGAGGAACTACAAATAACTAGAAGTACGATTGAACAATGAGTAAAGAATTTAAAAATATTGACGAGCTGTTTAAGGCAGAGCTTGGCGGAACATCAGCCAAAGCACCAGCTCATGTCAAGGCAAATATCGATAAGGCCTTAGGCCTAGGCGGTAGAAAGAAACTGCTGTGGCTCCTCTTACCAGTGGTGGCAATCTTAATTAGTCTGCCATTCATTTACAATGCGAATACTTTGGATAGCGCAGAATCTAACCTAAGTCTCAATGGAGACCAAAATATAAATTCAGATCTTTCATCATCTGCCAATGATATAGATCTTGATAACGAGATTCAAACGAACACTAATTCTCAAAATGGAGAGAACACTAACAACAATGAAATCAATTCCAACTCAAATTCAAATTCTCAAAATAATAATGAATTAAATCAAGGAGAAGAGAAGCTTGAAACTACAAGTTCTTCAGCTTCATTAATAATCTCTGACGGCAACTTAGCTATCAATGATAAGATTTACAATCCAAACAACGATAAAACAATTAGTGATGGAAGTGGAAATGGGAATGGGAATGTGAAAATTGACAAGGACATAAAGACAGCGGACTCAAAGACTATAAAATCACCAATTGACCCAAATCTAAATATTGATGACAAAGACAACAATGCTATAGACAACACCTTAAACATAGATGTTGCTGACAAACCTTTGACTAACAATCAAATTGATAGCTCATTGACTGTAACTGAATTGCCAATTGATGAAAATCCAGAATTAATGGCTGATTCAGTTAACACATCAAATCCCTTGCTAGCTGACAACAATACAATTGACAGCACAGTCACAGAAGTCGATAGCACTTTGGATGCTCCGGATATTAATTTGAATCCACCTAATGAGGATTATCAACCATGGTTCGTTTCTGCAACTGCAGGAATCAACTTAAAAAATTCAAATATGATTGTTCCAGCTTCTGGTGATACTACAAACTACTTTCATGATGTAACAGATAAAATTGGTCACTCAGCTCAAATAGAGCTTTCATACCGATTAAAGAACAGCCTAACGTTTGGGGGGGGGATTGGATACACTTCATTAATCGAAAACTACTCTTACTTCAAATCTCAAAATGTACTGACAGACACAATTAACACTTGGGTTTTTACTCAAGATTCTATTCAAGACTCATTGGGCTTCTGGACTTACTGGCAGGATTCAACCCAGCAAACTTCTTATAATTATGCTGATCAAGAAATCTACAATGCTAACGGAAGAAACATCAACACTTATTTGAATATCCCTATAAGAGTTGGAACTCAACTTGATTTTGGAAAATTGAGACTAGACCTTTTCGCAATGGGTAGATTTAACTTACTGTTAAGATCTCAAACAACATATGTTGAAAACGATCAAATTGTTGTGGTTCCCAAGGGCTCCTTTAAAAACTCCTATTTTGATTTGATAATAGGATCCAACATACATTATAACTTATTCGGAAACCTTTATGTCACAGGAACTTTGAGATATCAGCCACCAATGAGGAAGACGTATTACCCTTCATTAACCAACAAATTTCAAAATATGCATGTTGGTGTCGGATTTAGCTTAGGCTTTTAAAATTTAGCTTACCTCAAAATCGTTTATGATTTCTTTTACATAAAGTTAAACAAGAACCCCATTGCGAAAGAACTTAAGAAACCGACAAGAACTATTACAAGAGGCATGATAATCATTGCAGATTCTTTCTTTACATCTAATAGAATGTGAGCTCCTATTCCAATTACCACACCTGTTCCCACAGATCCAAGAATAGAAAAAAGCTGACCAGCTGTTGGTATTAATTGAGACAACACAATACCAATAATCAATGGGAGAGATGAAATCCCGACTAACCCCATCACTAGCGGCCAGTCTGCATGTTTGTCATCTACAGCTTGATTAATAGCAAAGTGAATAACTACTAATAAAAGAACGTTCATTATGACCGTGCTTAAAACAATAGATAAAAGAAACGAACTCAAGAAACCGCCAAGCATTCCATACGACAAGAATGAAAAGCACGAAAAAGCAAGTCTAATAATCACTTGAATCCCTATTGACATCACGAATGCTTTTGCTCCTAAACCATCCTTGTTTGGATCTTCGCGCAATGCCTCAAAATTTTCATTCGGATTAAATGTTGTCTTAAAGAAGTATTCAGATAAGTTCATAGCTCTAAATTAAAAAATCATCTGATTAATCCACAGATAAATTACACAACTCATTCTTCCTCCTCCTGAAACATAGTTCATACCATTCCGTCATTAAACCCATAAAAACCAAGCTCTCCGAGAAGTAAAAAATTCACCTAAAACGTTTA
>JBLFXO010000223.1:0-6092 GCA_047609865.1 Arenicella sp. | reverse complement strand
ATTCGGATTTCTTGTAATATAAATTAGAGATACCGAATTCAATTTTCTGGAGACTCCTTCTTATTTCGAAAACGTACTTTCTTTTTCTTGTTTTAAGATGAATTATCAGATTGATGATAAATACAAATAAAAGACAGCCACCAATCATTACAGCAGGATGAAGATCCATATATCTCAAAGCTTCTTGGCCTTTTTCTTGTTCCCATTCAGAACTATTTTTTTTTCCAATCAACAAAAAAGGAACAGAAAACATTATTACGAAAGCAATCAATGCGGCGAATACAGATTTCATAGCATGCTCCCAGAATATATGTTGCCGATTTTTGGGTTCTTCAATCTTTAGGATTTCTTCTATCATTGTTCTTGGCGACTAGGAGATTAATTTAAAAATAAAATTTCAATAATAAAGCTAACTTTAAGTCGTTATTACCAAATATGAAAAACATCCTCCTCATTATTTCACTTGTTCTGGGCTCATTGAGCTTGGGTCAACAAGGAGGATTACATACTTTTCAGTTTCTTGATTTAGATTTCAATTCTAGATCAATGGCTTTAGGTGGTGACTTTGTTGCATTAAAAGATGGTGATATTGATTTAGCGGTTTCAAATCCTGCCAGTATTACTGCTGATATGGACAATAAGATTTCATTAAACCATTTCATTTATCCTTCCGGAATCAATTATGGTCAATTAGCTTACGCCAAGAATTTTGAAAAGGTCGGAACCTTTGTTGGGCACTTGAGATATGTGTCTTATGGGAAATTTAATAGAACGAGTGAAACTGGGGCTGATGAAGGTAGCTTTACTGCTGGTGACTATGCTCTAGGGGTTGGTTACGGCAAAGAACTCAATAAGTATTTCTCAATCGGAGCTAATTTCAATATGCTCTTTTCACATTATGAAACGTATACTTCTTTTGGAGTTGGGATTGATTTAGCAACAGTTTTTCATGATGACAAAACGAATTTAACTGCCACTTTGCTAGCTAGAAATGTTGGCTACCAAATTAAAGGATTCACTTCAAAAAATCATGAGCCTTTGCCAATTGAAGTACTAGCAGGAATCTCTTATAAGTTTCATCATGCTCCTTTTAGATTAAGTGTCATGGGGACAGATTTGACAAACTGGGATTTGACTTATAATGATCCAACCTTAGTGGAAACAATTGATCAATTGACTGGAGATACGATTCCAGTTCCAAGAGCAAATTTTGCGACAAAACTGGCTTATCACACAAATTTTGGAGTGGAGATATTGCCCAATGAAAATTTCTTTATCCGAATGGGTTTCAACTTTGGAAGAAGAAATGGATTAGGAGTTGAAAATAGAAGAGGAGCTTCAGGAATTTCGTTCGGCCTTGGCTTAAAAACAACGAATTTCGTTTTCAATTACGGAATCTCATTCTACTCAGCAGCCGGAATCTCAAATTCATTCGGGATTACCTATCAAGTTGGAGGCAAGCGAAAGAAGAGAAAAACTGAGCAAAAAGAGTAACAATTTCTAGCAATCACGTATAAATAGGTATAATCCTTGCTTTAATACGTTTGATGCGATATCTACTTAGCATATTAATTATTTTAATCTCATTCTTTGGTACTTCCCAGACGCATAGTCTTGACGGAGTTTGGCAGGGTATTATCTATGACCAAGGCGAGAAAGTAAAGCAAGGTGAAGCCTTTTGGATTGACATGGATATCGACTTGTCTGAGAAGAGTATTTCAGGTGTTAGTAGAGTAGAGAAGCCCTATAAAGAATACTTCGCTTACAAGAGAATGAAAGGGGCTGTCCTAAGTGACTCTTCAGTGCATTTTGAAGAAATCAACATTCGTAAAAAGAAAGAATCAAGTGATCAGATTTGGTGCGTGAATGAAGGTGATTTAATCTACAATAAAAAGACCGGTTATCTAGAAGGGGAGTGGCAGTCTACAGATTGCAAAAGACAATCAGGGAGAATCATCTTATTTAGATCTAAATATAGCTTGAGCACAACAGATACTAACAGCCTTTATCATTCATGGTTTGACAATTTTGTAGGAGACCTAAAAAGAGGATGGAAAGCTTATTATGTTCGAGATGCTGAGATGCGAAACTTTGAATTCGTTCCGGTTTACTTTGATCATGACATGGACGATTTGAAAATAACTTTTGAACCTTACCTTTCTCAAATGGTGAAGATTGTTCTTTCACATTCAGATTTAAGAATTAAAATAATCGGACATACAGATTCTAATGGAACAGACTCGTACAATGTAGACTTGTCACAACGAAGGGCAGATAGGATAAAAGCTTTCCTCATTGATCAAGGCTTAAAAGCAGATAGGGTAATTATTGAATTCAGAGGAGAAAGAGATCCTGCAACTTCAAATGCCACAAAGAAGGGTAAAAGTTTAAATAGAAGGGTCGACTTTGAGTTTATCTAAGAAAGCGTTCTAAAGTTTGAGCTTTGCGTTCAGTTTCTTCCCATTCGTCATCAGCATCAGATTTCTCAATTAAGCCGCCGCCTAAGTAAAGATGTGCTTTAGAATCTGAAACCTCCATGCATCTTAAGTTCACAAATGCTTTTGGATTTTCTTCATTAAGCAATATAAAGCCAGTGTAAAGTTTTCTATGATGAGCTTCATTCTTAAGAATTAATTCTTTTGCTTCAGCTGTAGGAATGCCGCAAGTTGCCGGAGTAGGGTGGAGAGATTCTAGAGTCTTCAGAAAGCTAGTTTCATTTCCAGCTTGAGCAGAGATAGAAGTCTTTAAGTGCTTTACGATTCCGTTTGAAAGGTCATTAGGACCGTCAGTTTTAACTTCTTCATATCCTTGGTTCTCTAAATTTGAAACAATGAAGTCCGTCACGTATTGCTGTTCTTCCTGCTCTTTCTCTGTCCAATCTTCATTTTGCAAAAGAGTGCCGGCAAGGCTTACTGTTTCTATCTTATTTTCTTCTGATTTTAGAAGTAATTCGGGAGTAGCGCCCATCCAACATCCCATTTCTTTTGATGAGAATAGATAATTGAAAGTGTTTTTATAAACAGCGTTTAGATCATTGAAAATATCAATTGGATCTTTGGTTATCTGAGCTTCTTTAATTTTCGAAAGCACGACTTTTTTCAATCGCCCAGAACGTATAGGTTCCATAAGCTTTTCAAAAGTTGAATAGTATTCTTCTCTCCTGGTATGTTCAGAAGTCAATTCATTTCGGTGGATTTCAAAATCAGAAATTGCACATTCCTGAGGGCTAGATAAAACCACAATATTCTTTGAATCGAAAGAGCAAAATGAAATGGTATTGTCAGCAACATCTTCAATGTTTTCGACAAAAATCAACTCGCCAGAATAGAATTTTGGTTCTTTTTCAAATGGCAATCGATATGCGAGATATGCTTTAATGCTCTTAGTTTTTTGAAGTAACCATTACAGTTAATCGACCTGTGCAGACCAATTTTTCATCTTCATCTTTGATATCCACTTGCCAAACATGGGTTTTTCTTCCGCAATGTACTATTGTTGCTCTGGCTGTCACTAATCCTGATTTGACAGCTCTAAGGTGATTGGCATTGACCTCTAGGCCAACAATATTCTGAGTCTTCATGTCAATGATCAAGGTTGAACCAATTGAGCCAAGAGATTCAATTAGAACTGCACTAGCTCCACCATGTAAAAGTCCCATAGGTTGATGTGTTCTCTTGTCAACGGGCATTGTGGCAACAATATAATCATCACCAATTTCAATCGTCTTAATATCTAAGACTTCAAGAATGGTATTCTTGTTCATGGCGTTCACCACTTCTAAAGGAACATTTTTGTTGAGCATGGTCTTTTATTTAGGTGCTCTGATGTACAGAACAATAGCTATAATACTAAAAATTATGTTGGGTAACCAAACTGCTAAAATAGGAGTGAAGCCTACTTTGATTGCCGCTACTGAGGTTACTTGCATAGAGAAGATGTAGAGCGTGGCAATGAGAAGACCAAGCGCAATGTTCATCCCAAGTCCTCCTCTTGCTTTCTTACTAGAGACCGAAACGCCAATTAAGGTGAGAATGAATATGGCAAAAGGTGATGCCCAGCGTTTGTATTTTTCAATGAGGTAAACTGGCACTTTATCTGAGCCCTTCAACCTCTCTTTCTCAATAAAGGCATCCAGCTCTTCATTGTTCATTGACTCTATCACATTAGATCGGAATATCACATCACCAACACTAAAAGAGAGGACGGTGTCTGTATTGAATCCAAAGGTTAGTTCGTCATTAAAGTCTCCAAAACGTCTTAATTCGTATCTGTCAAAATGCCAATCGTTGGTAACACTATCTCCAATTGCCCTGGTAGATTCTAGAATATATTCAAGTGAATCGCCATCCCATTTTTCAAAACTGAACGTTAGGATTTCACCAGTCATTGCGTTGTAATTTCTGAAATAGAGAATCTCATCTTCAGAAATTCTGGCTCTAATATTACTGCTGCTTTTGTATGATTTGTAGAATGTCGCTTCAAACTCTAATCGCGCCTTGTTTGATTCGGGTAAGACATAGTTTGTCATGAGAATCGTTGCTCCTACTAATATGGTTGCAGAAATAAAATACGGTCGCAGCATTCTGTTGAAACTCACGCCGGCACTTAGTATGGGGACAATTTCTGTGTTAGTCGCCATTTTGGATGTGAACCAAATAACCGATATGAAATTGATCAGGTAAATGAATTGAAAGCCGTAAAAGATGAAAAAGTTAGAATAGTAAACTAAGATGATTTGATCCCAAGGAGCGCCTGCTGCTAAGAAGTCATTTATCTTTGCAGAAAGGTCAAAAACAGCACTAATGCTCATCAATAAAATCATAATGAATATGAAAGTTCCGAGGAACTTCTTCATTATATATCTATCAATTTTCGTGAACATTTTCGCCTACAATCTTTGTGCTAATTTAACAACCATTTCGTTCTTCCAAGGTGTAAACGTTCCTTGTTCTATTTGATTGCGCGCTTCATTAACGAGCCATAAGAAAAAAGCCAAGTTGTGAATGCTTCCAATCTGCAAGGCAAGTGTTTCTTTTGAATGGAAAAGATGCCTGAGATACGCCTTGTTATAGAAAGTGTCCACATATGAAGTTCCATCAGGATCTAAAAGTGAAAAGTCATCTTTCCACTTTGCGTTCGTAATGTTAATAATACCGTTCCTAGTGTATAATGTTCCGTGACGGGCATTTCTTGTTGGTAAAACGCAATCCATCATGTCAACTCCCAATGCGATACATTCTAAAACATTAACTGGAGTACCTACTCCCATTAAATATCGTGGTTTGTCTTTTGGTAAGATACCGCAAACTAGTTCAGTTGTTTCGTAGAGTTCATCATCAGGTTCCCCAACAGATAGTCCTCCAATAGCATTTCCCTCTGCTTCAAATGAAGCAATTGTCTCTGCACTTTTGATTCTTAACTCTTTATAAGTTGAACCTTGAACAATTGGGAAGAGGGTTTGCGAATATCCATACTTGCCTTCTGTTGCATCCATTTGATCCATACATCTCTTTAGCCATCTATGCGTCATCTCCATAGAGTTTTTGGCATAATTGTATTCGCATGGGTAAGGTGTGCATTCATCAAAAGCCATGATAATATCAGCTCCGATAACTCTTTGAATATCTACTGCCCTCTCGGGTGTAAAAAAGTGTGAGCTTCCGTCAATATGTGATTTGAAATCAACTCCCTCTTCGTTTATCTTTCTCGTTCCTGAAAGAGAATACACTTGGTATCCTCCACTATCAGTTAAGATTGGTCCCGTCCAGCCGTTGAATTTATGTAATCCACCAGCTTTTTCAATAACTTCTAAACCTGGTCGTAAGTATAAATGGTAGGTGTTTCCGAGAATAATTTCGGCCTTAATATCCTCCACCAATTCATGTTGATGTACCGCTTTTACTGTTCCGGCTGTTCCCACTGGCATAAAAATCGGAGTTTTTATTTCTCCGTGATCAGTGGTTATAGTGCCCGTCCTTGCTTTAGAATTAGGGTCTTCTTGTTCTAGAATAAAATCCATTTGTTGATAAAAATAAGAGAAGCAAATATAAGGGTTATAAATACTTCTGACCTTTGCTATAGAATTAAATGAA
>JBLFXO010000222.1:0-6164 GCA_047609865.1 Arenicella sp. | reverse complement strand
CATTTTCAATAAGTTTTGGTGAAAATAACTAAAATTCGATAATTGCCGTAAAAGGTTTTAACCTTAGAACGTTCGTGGGTTAAAAAACCTAGTAAATTGAAACATATTTTAAATCATTTTACTATTTTAGCCCTTTATTTTAAACCGATCTTAATAAAATGTTGAAAAGAAGAATTAAAATAGCAGCAATGGCGACAGCCTCTGTAATGCTTTTAGGGTCATGCGGAGGAACAGAGCCGGATGACAATCAGTTAGTAGATTTAACAGACACTCTTGAAGAGGACTTTGATGTGGACATGTTTGAATCTCCCGAAGTAGACTATCATCTTCCTTCTCCATTACAAGTGGCCAGCATCTTTAAGAAGTCTGGATTAGCCTTCAATACTGGAGTAACGAATGATCCTGATAATTTAAGTAATTATACTGAAGAATTAAGTCAATCGTTAAACTTTGGAATTTATTCTGCAGACATGGCTTATTGTGTTTTAAATGAGCAATCAAATGAAGGTCGAATTTATTTAGGAGTGATTTCTACACTTGCTGCCGAAATCGGAATGGAAGCGGTATTCGCGAATGAAGATTTGATGAATAGGTTTGATACCAACATTGAAGATAAAGACTCTATTGAAATCTTAATGATTGATATTCATGAGAGAACTGAAGAGTACATGGAAGAAAATGACATGCAGCATCAATCTGCTGTTCATTTCGCTGGTGCTTGGACAGAAGGAATGTACTTGGGAGTGTATGATTACGAGAATAACGGAAGTAAAGATGGACTTGGAGCACAGATGACGGAGCAAATGGCTATTCTTGGTAACATCATTAAAGGTTTGAAAGACCCTAGAAATGATGGCATGGAACTTGGATGGGTTATCACAGATCTCGAAAGCATTCAAGCTACCTTTGATGGATTTGATTCTGTTTCGGCTTATTATGAAGATGAATCAGCTGAAGAATTAACTCTTGCAGAGGCAGAATACTCATCACTAGGTGAATTGATCAAAGCTTTGAGATCTAAGATTACGAACGGATAATATAAAAGACACACTTATGAAAAAGACACTAACAATAATCGCACTATTCGGTTTCGCATTAGTCTTTGCTCAAACTGCTGCAAACCTTACCGAGTTTAAAGAGAACATCTCTAAGCAAAAGGTAGAAGCTAAAAAAGAACTCAAGCCATTCAGATATGATGGCTCCAAAGTGACCTATTTTAATTTCAAAACTTACAAGCAAGTTAAAGAAGTTGAAATCTATCTTTTTAACAATACTGATTATAGATTTTCATTTAACGGTAAATCATTACCAAATGATGTGAAGATTAAAATATATGACGAAGACAAAACGAACCCTAAGAGAATTCTTTTAGAAGAAGTATCTGGAATCAAGGGTAAGAATATAATTGTTGAATCTTCTGCACTCAATGAGACTTACAAGTCCAAAAAATCAGGTGCATCTAGATTGAAAAGAGTATTCGTTGATTATGAAATCCCTGGAATTACAGGGGCTCAAAACAAGAAACCAACCATGAAGGAACGTGGGGCAGTAATTCTAGTTATGGGATATAAGAACTAATAAAATATTCAAAAACTAAACCCTGTCTCGACTTAGTCAAGACAGGGTTTTTTTATGCCCTAATTTTAGGGCTTAGAGAGAGAAAGTGTTATTTTTGTGCCGATCAACTTATCGGTCAATAATTGAAAAAATAGAAAATGGTTAAAGTTACATTACCAGATGGTTCAAAAAGAGATTACGAAATGGGCTCTTCAGCTCATGATGTTGCTCTTAGTATTTCTGAAGGATTGGCAAGAAATGTTCTTGCGGCGGAAGTTAATGGCGAAATTGTTGACGCTAAGAGACCCCTGCCTGAAGAAACAAGCTTAAAATTATTAACATGGAATGACAAAGGTGGTAAATCAACCATGTGGCATTCAAGCGCACATATTATGGCGGAAGCTATTGAAGCGCTTTATCCAGGAACCAAATTGGCTATCGGACCTCCAATTGATGCAGGATTCTATTACGATATTGATTTAGGTGATCACAAAATCACTGATGAAGACCTTCCAGCTATAGAGAAGAAAATGAAAGAATTGGCGAGCCAGAAGTATACTTTTGATCGTAAAGAAGTCTCCAAAGCTGATGCCATCAAATATTTCACTGAAAAAGATGACGAATATAAACTCGAATTAATTGACGGTTTAACTGACGGAGAAATCACTTTTTATACTCAAGGCAACTTTACGGATTTATGTAGAGGACCACACATTCCGCATTCAGGATTCATTAAAGCTATTAAACTTACTTCAATAGCAGGAGCATATTGGAGAGGTGATGAAAAAAGACAACAATTAACTCGAATTTACGGAATCACATTTCCGAAACAAAAAGAGTTGACTGAACATCTAGAAATGATTGAAGAAGCTAAAAAGCGAGATCATAGAAAGCTAGGTAAAGAATTAGAACTATTTACTTTTTCTCAAAAAGTTGGAGCAGGTTTACCTTTATGGTTACCTAAAGGAGCTGCTCTCAGAGAAAGACTAGAAAACTTCCTAAAAGTAGCGCAGAGAAAAGCTGGATACTTACCGGTGATATCTCCGCATATTGGACATAAAGACTTGTACGTGACTTCTGGTCACTATGAGAAGTACGGAGAAGATTCATTCAGACCAATAAGCACTCCTCACGAAGGTGAAGAGTTTTTATTAAAACCAATGAACTGCCCTCATCACTGCGAGATTTATAAATCAAGCCCTAAGTCTTATAAGGATCTCCCAGTTAGATATGCAGAGTTTGGTACAGTTTACAGGTATGAACAAAGTGGAGAGCTACATGGGTTAACTCGTGTTAGGGCCTTTACTCAAGATGACGCACATTTATTCTGCACACCTGATCAAGTGAAGGAAGAATTTAAGAACGTTATTGACTTGGTTCTATACATCTTCAAAACATTAAAGTTTGAGAACTTTACAGCTCAAATTTCATTGAGAGACCCGGACAAACCAGAAAAATATATTGGTTCTGATGAGAATTGGAAAAAAGCGGAAGCAGCAATTATTGAAGCTGTTGAAGAAAAAGGTTTAGATTCTGTAATAGAATATGGCGAAGCGGCATTTTATGGTCCGAAGCTAGATTTTATGGTTAGAGATGCCTTGAACAGAGAATGGCAATTAGGAACTATTCAAGTAGATTATAATTTACCTGAAAGATTCGAATTGGAGTATGTTGGAGCTGACAATGAGCGCCACAGACCAGTGATGATACACAGAGCGCCATTCGGATCAATGGAAAGGTTTGTTGCCGTATTGATAGAACATTGCGGTGGAAAATTCCCACTTTGGTTAACTACAGATCAAATTGCAATTCTCCCAGTTTCTGAAAAATATAACGAATACGCGGAAAAAGTATTAAAATATCTAAATAATTACGATATTCGCGGATTCGTTGACGACAGGAACGAGAAGGTTGGCAAGAAAATTAGAGATAATGAAGTGGATAAAATCCCATTCATGCTGATTGTAGGAGAGAAAGAAGAAGAAAGCAACGAAGTAAGTGTTAGAAAGCAAGGAGAGGGTGATATAGGTGCAATGAGCATGGAGAAATTCTCCGAATACATTGCACAAGAAGTCGATAAAGAATTAAATTAAAGGAAGGAGTAACGACCTATAGCAATAAAAAGAAGAAATAATCAGAGACGTGGACCTAGAAGAAGGGAAGACGCACACAAGATTAACGAGAAAATTACAGCACAAGAAGTTCGTGTTGTATGGGACACTGGCGCCGAAGTAATGGAGATCAGAGCAGCTATTAAAAAAGCTGCCGAAGCAGATTTAGATTTAGTTGAGATATCACCTAATGCTGTTCCGCCCGTTTGTAAAATTATAGATTACAAAAAGTTCCTTTTTGAACAGAAAAAGAGACAAAAAGAATTAAAGTCAAAACAGACTAAAGTGATTATTAAGGAAATCCGTATGGGTCCTAACACTGAAGATCATGACTTTAATTTTAAGCTTAACCACGCAAAATCTTTCTTGAAAGAAGGCGCAAAAGTTAAAGCTTATGTTTTCTTCAAAGGGAGAAGTATCGTTTTTAAAGACAGGGGAGAAATCTTGTTATTGAAATTCGCTCAAGAACTCGAAGAATACGGGACACTTGAACAGATGCCAAAACTAGAAGGGAAAAAGATGATCATGATGATCAACCCAAAAAAGAAGTAAAAAACAGAAGCTAGAGAAGAGAGCTTAGATTAAAAAAGTCTAAATTCTATAATCTAGCATCTAAAATTAAATAGAGAGGAAAAAAGAAAGAAGATGCCAAAGATGAAAACAAAATCTAGCGCTAAGAAGAGATTCAGAGTGACTGGAACCGGTAAACTAAAGCGTAAACACGCTTTTAAAAGCCACATCTTGACTAAAAAGTCAAAGAAAAGAAAAGCTGCCCTGACTAAAAGTGGATTAGTTCACAAGTCAGATGAGAAGAGTATTAAGCTTCAATTAAACATGAAGTAAATCATTCCGAATAGTCGGAATCGGTTAAATTGTTAAACCAGGTATCGAGTACCAAAGCGTTTCAGTCAAGTAGAAATCACTTTATACCAAAAAACTTAAAATTATGCCTAGATCGGTAAACGTAGTCGCTGCAAGAGCGAGAAGAAAAAAAACAATGAAACTTGCCAAAGGTTACTTTGGTAGAAGAAAAAATGTTTGGACAGTTGCGAAAAACGCAGTTGAAAAAGGATTAGGATACGCCTATATTGGACGTAAACAAAAGAAAAGAACGTTTAGAGCGCTTTGGATTCAAAGAATCAATGCTGCAACTAGATTATACGGAATGAGCTATTCTCAATTTATTGGAGAAGTGAATAAAAAGGGAATTAAATTGAACAGAAAAGTTCTTGCTGATTTAGCTTTGAATCACCCAGAAGCTTTTAAAGCTGTTGTTGATCAAGTAAAGAAATAAACGAAAAAATAATAACTCTCTATTTGACCCTGACCTCGCAAGAGTGTCAGGGTTTTTTATTTTAAGTAAATTCGTTACTCTTAGCTAAACTTGTATTTTATAATTGATGGAAAGTAAAAATAAATATTTTGAGATTCTGGGCATAAAGCCTACGACAGATCAATCTATTATAAAAAAAGCTTATCGATCACAAGCACTTAAATTCCATCCCGACAGAAACAATGACCCCAACGCACATTATCACTTCATTGCAGTCACTGAAGCTTATGAGCTGCTTTCAGGCCAACGCAAAAGAAAGGTAAGATCAAAAAACACACAAACCTCTGCTGTTAATAGAACGAAAGAGGAGGTTTTGGCCGAGAAAGTTAAAGTTGCTAAGGAGAGATGGAAGAAACAACAAGAAGAGGAAGAAGCAAAAGAGAACGCCTATTTTCATAAGGTGGCATCAGGTTGGCATTGGCGATTATTTCAAATCATATCCATCTACTGCGCAATTTGGTCCACTTTGCTTACTATTGATTATTTTTCAGAAGGTGAACAAGTAACGGTGACAGCCGAGATCAGCGCCCATAGATTTGATCACAGCATTAGAGTTAGGGGTGAAAAGTTTCATTTAAATCAGGGCGATTATTGGGGCAATGGAAACTATAGTATACCGATTAGAGGTACATACAGCTATTTGTTTCATGACCTAATATCCATTGAAATCATGACTCAATATCACCCTCGCTTGGATCATACTTCAATTTCAAGCAAAATGAATAAGTATGATTATTTTGATGGAAAACCCCTAGTTGCAGTGGGATCCTACGATTCTCTTCATGGAGCTTTTCCATTTTTGCATTTCTCCTTTTTTATACCATTAATCATAGCCATCTTCAGGCGAAAGAACCTCCGATTTAATGTCTGGCGGCTAATTTCACTTTGGATTATCATTCCGACAACGATATTTTTCACATTTTCAAACGATAGAATATTCTATTTTATCGAACTAATTCTCTACCCTTAAATAGGCTGATAGAAAAACAAGTCAATCTGTAAGAGCCTATGACGTTGTTCGTCTAAACTTTGATCTACAAAAGAATATTCTGAATTAAATGGTGTATTTTTAAAACATGAAAAAAATTAACCTTCTTCTAATAGCCCTTCTTTGCACACTAACTATCAATGCTAAAGAGCTCAAAGGGTATCAAATTTTTGAC
>JBLFXO010000221.1:0-6169 GCA_047609865.1 Arenicella sp. | reverse complement strand
GTCGCTTTATTAGATTTCACAGAGAATGATATTCAACTTACGAACTTAGGCTGCATGTCTTGGAACTACATAATTGAAGATGAGAATCAAAATGTCGTATTTAATGGATTCGTTGTGAATGAGCAAATTGACATAAATGACCTTGTAGTCGGCGATTACGTTGCCTACATTTCTGATGACTATCTATTGTCAGACAGCATACCTTTTCAAATTACTTTTACGGAGGAAGAGGATGGTACTCAAACGGAAACATTTGAAGAGAATGCAGCTGAGAATTTCTCAGGAATCAGCAGCAATTTAGAAAAAGAAGAGATTATCGTCTATAGCTCAAATGATCACATCATCATAGAATCAGAAGAGAATGGTGGATTTGAAGTCAACATCTACTCCCTTTCCGGTCAGTTATTATCACGACAAGAATTTTTTCACGAAACTCAATCCTTAATTGAACTCATTAACAAGCCAACAGTTGTAATCGTCTTAATACGAACACCAAGTCGAACTTATTCTCAAAAGCTCATTCTTCATTGACATTCTTGTATGGCCTCAAATCATACACGAATAGTTCATCTTTCTCACCTAAAGGATAATCCAAAAACCCCTTGGCATGTTCTTCCGCTTCCCAAAAAGTGAGCTTCTTGTTTACTATAAGATACTGAACGCCTCGTTCTACGAAGTCATCCATTGTCCAGTGCAAATAGAAAGCTTGGTAAGCTGACCATCCTGGTCTATCCATCAAAAACAAAGAATAATTGGGGGTAATATCTGAGAGTGAAAGAACCTTTGACGATCTGTTAACACCTATATAATCTAACATTACATCTGAATTCTTATAATTCGCATAGTAATCTTGATGGTTCATATGCTTATCCCATTTTCTCTTTTCAAAAGTTGGAATTGCATTTTGAATGCATAATAAAATCAAGGCCATTGAAACAATTGAAAATCGCTGCAAACTATGTTGTCCTTCAAGAATTGACTTCAGCTTAAAGCACATCATCCCAATTGACAATGGAATCAAAAATATGATGGGAAAGATATAGTAATCATGTGCTTCAAACATCTGAAAGAAAAACAGAACAAAAGCAATCGATCCAAAAATAGAGATTATCAAATACCAATTCATCAATTGAAATTTCTTATTCCACCATGATAGATTTATGATGACTGAAACAACAAACAACAACATCACATATTTACTTATATAGTCAAATCTCAAATGATAGACATTAGACAAAGTCCTTTCCATTTGATCAGGAGTTGTGCTCCAAAGGGGCATGATTTCACTCAAGAAAAAATTGCAGCCATTTGCCATATTGTACCATCTAACATATACTAACCAGCTGATCCCTGCAAGCAAAGGCAGAAGAAAGAAGGGATGGAATTTCAAATATAGATATAGTTGAATCTTCAAAATTTTACGCAGAGCGAGAAGACATAAAAATGCTAGAAATGGCAAAATGAAATAGAATTTAACCATGAATGCAATAGACAAAACCATGACGGCTCCAAGCAAATATCTTGGTCTTCTTTTGTGATAATATTGAATCATCCACCAGTAACCAATTATTGATAAATTGAACGCTAAAGGATCTGGTAGAGGAGTGAGATAATACATTCCGAAAACGGCAGAGCAAAAAACTAAAAAAGTCACAGCGACAGAAAGCAAGGTGTTTCTCAAAAAGTGATATGATATTTTGAAGATTGCTAGAATCCCAAAAAATCCGATAATAAAATTATTTAATCTGAAAAGGTAAAAGAGATCTCCTCCAAAAACTCCTTTTTGAAGTGCCACCCAATAATACATAATAGGGAACTCCCCTACCCCTTTGGATGTACCATTGAATTGATTGTAGTAAACAGAATGATCAAAGAAATCATAACCGTTCTTGACGTAATTCATTGTTTGAGCAAGACCATCAGCTTGCCTCCAATAATGAGGTCCGTAGAACATTTGACCTAAGTCTCCGTTCAATTGAAAATAGCCCAATACCAGCCAAAAGAAAATTAGAAATATAGCGTACTTAAATAATTTGCCTTCATACGAAGAGCGGAACTCATTAATAAATCTCAGCATTCTGTTTAGTTTTTTTGGTTAAAAAATCCAAACGAAATCAGCGATTTAAGCAGAAATGAAAGAAAGTGAAAGCATTACTTATTTATCGATTTCATTGTTTTGGTTAAAGAGTTAACCCCTTTATTTTGCATTTATTTTAAAGCTACCTTTGCTATTGATTCAATTTTATACTAGTCTATCTATCAATAATAAAGTTGTAAATTGTGCTATGCGACTTACGCTAACTCTTCTTGGTCTATTAATAATTATCACCTCTTTTAGCCAAGTGAGTTTGATGGATTCTGAATTGCCTATTCTCAAACTGAACACCAACTCCACCCCTATAGTTGATGACCCTAGAGTCACTTGTGAAATGGAGATTATTGATAACGGTCCGGGCCAAATAAACAACGTAAACGACCCAGCTTCCTTCACGGGATTCATCACCATTGAAATTAGAGGATCAACCTCGCAGCAATATCCTAAAAAGAATTACGGATTTTCAACTGTTGACCCTATGGGAAACAACATGGATGTGCCCTTGATGGACATGCCTCCTGAAAATGATTGGATCTTGTATGGTCCCTATCCTGACAAGACATTGATAAGAAATGTAATGACCTTTAATATCTTCAGACAAATGGGCCATTATGCCTCTAACACTCGGTATTGTGAAATGCTAATTGATGGTGAATACAAAGGGATTTACATCCTAATGGAAAAAATAAAACGAGACGCTGGCAGGGTAGATGTAACTCCTTTAGATAGTCTTTCAATCAGTGGAATTGAACTCACTGGTGGATACGTTTTCAAAGTAGATAAGACGACCGGAACAACTGTAGAGACTTTCGCATCTGCTTACAATCCGGAAGTTCTTTTTCAATATCATGATCCAGGACCTGATGAACTTCATTCTGTTCAAAAGAGCTATTTACAATCTTATATTTCAGACTTCGAAGATGTTTTGGACGGACCTAATTTTGGAGATGTTAATAGTGGATATCACAACCTCATTGATAAAGAATCATTCTTTGATTTCTTCATCATGGAAGAGCTAGGAAGAACTGTAGACGGATACAGAAGTAGTTCTTTCCTTTACAAGGACAGAGAAAATATTTGGGGTGGAAAGATTCATGCCGGGCCAATTTGGGACTTTAACCTATCTTACGGAAATGCAGATTATTGTGAGGCAGATCAGGTGACTGGATGGCAATATGAGTTCGATAATATTTGCCCCTGGTTTACATCCTCTGTTCCGTTTTGGTGGGGTAAATTATTGACTGATTCTACTTACAGTAACGGATTAAAATGTCGTTGGGAGTATCTTAGACAGGGACCTCTTCATGTAGACTCACTTCATAATTTTGTTGATTCTGTGGCCACCAAATTAGAAGCTGCCAGAATCCGAAATTTTCAGCAATGGCCAATCATAGGGGTCTATGTTAATTGGAATGGATATGTAGGGTCTACCTATCAAGAAGATGTAGATTATTTAAAATGGTATTTAGAAAATAGGATTGCTTGGATGGATGCGAACTTACCAGGAACGTGCTGGCCTGAAATGCTTTCAGAAAGTCAACAAATTTCTGAGATCCCTCAATTCAGAATCTGGCCTAATCCTGCAGTGGACATGATAAATATTGGATTTACAAGAACTCAGAGCGGGCTGGGAAAAATAGAACTTTATAGTGTAGATGGTAGATTAATTCAAGTGCAAGACTTCACAAACTTAGCAGAAGGCAATTATCTTAAACAGCTCGATTTAAGTATACTTGAAAGCGGTCAGTACCTCATCAGGATTCTTCAAAACGAAGAACTAATTGGGTCTCAAAAAATAGTGAAGCAGTAATCCTACTTAGCGTTCTCAGCTTGAATTTTCAATATCTCATCCATTATAGGCATCAACATTGCATTCGGATTTTTATGATCAAAACTTGCCGACATATAAGTTGAATCAGGCGTTGAGAATAACATTTTCGCAAAAGGCGCCGCATCTGTAGCCCTTTTATCAGAAGGTGCTTTTAAACTATTTACTTCATCCAATTTCACCTCCCTAAGCCCTGACATCAGTGCAACCCATTCAGAATCCTTAGTGTCTCTCTCAAAGTGAGTAGGCTCTCCTCTACCATTGAAATCAACAATTACTTTGTCTTTCGTGACGGATAAAATAGTTTTTCCCATCATTGTGACAGTTTGGTATTCGAACTTTTCAACCTCTAATTCCTTGCAAGAAATTAAGGTTAAAGCCATTAAGCAAATGAGTAAATATTTCATGGTGTGTTTATTTGATTACTAAGATAATTACAAAATGCGTGCTAGAATTAGTTTAAGGGCATTTACCTTTTGCTTATATTTATAGAAATGAGACCACTACTTGTAATTTCACTCTGCCTATTAACAGCTTTTTCCTTCTCTTTTGTTGAAGAAAATGAGCCAGTAATGGTTGAAGAAGTGCCAACCGGAATCATTCTTGATTCTATGAATAATGAAGTGCTTTTGGTTCTTGTAAATGGAAAGCCAAGACATTATGTGAGTGAAATCTTCACACCAGTTTGTAATACTGGCGAATGTTTGCCGGTATATATTAATATCTATTGGAACTTGAATGGAGAGTATTTGAGGTTTGAACAACCAGCGGGTGAAATATTGACGAAGTTAGATCATGAGCCTTTTACTGAAGAGGACTATAAACTTTTGGACAAGATTATAAAAGGTCAAGACCCTAGAGTAGCACAACCGATTCCGAACGATCATTATTATGAATCAAAACAAGATAATCAGGGCGCAGAATCTTCGCCATCACCAGCAATGACCTCAACAGTTCGTATGGATAAGCATGACATGGTGGATGGAATAAGTGGAGCTACATTACCAGATATGACAGATCAATTTGTGCCCGGAGCACTTTACACTACCTACACTATTTGGGGATTAGCCAATGATTCTAACCACAAAATCCGTGATTACACGAGAGAGAATTTATTGAAGAAATATGAATATCATCTACTGACCAATCCTAATCTTCAGTGCAGAGCTGACGTGGTTGATTTAATGGCAAAAAAGAAAACAGGAGACAACCCAAGAGCACAAGTATTGATTGATTTGATAGATTCAGGTGACACGCTTTTACAATCGGCTGCACTTTCGCAGATGTATTATAACTACTATGAATTAGAAGAAATTCAGGCTGTTCTGGATAGGACCTTTTATGGAGAATCTACCTTCATGATTCAAAGAAACATCATCTGGGATTGGGCCTATAAAGAAACTAAGCCAGAAGTATTGATTAAGATTTCTCTCAACTTATTGAAGTATGAAGAACACTTCCCTGAGTTGATGGCTATTTTTGAAAACAAAACTGAGTACCCTGAAGGAGTCGTTTCTAATATGATTACCGCATTTCCGAAATTACAAGAAGATAATCAGCTGATCATGAGAGAATTTGCTGCTAAACAACAAGAATACTTCTCAAAAGAAGATTGGGCCCTGATCAGAAAGATGAAGTGATTACTCTACAATTATGATGTAATTGTTCTTTTTCCCTTTTCCTAAAATCACAACAGAGTCATTAATCAAATCAGTTGAGGTGATCACATAATCCTCTTTTACTTTAGTCTTATTCACTGAAATCGAATTTCCTTTAAGTTCTCTTCGTGCTTCTCCGTTTGAAGATAAGAAACCGGACTTAGCTGATAAGGCATCAATAATCCCTAATCCAGCGTCAATGTCAGACTTTGAAATCTTCGCCTGAGGAACACCAGCAAAACCATCCATGATCTCCTGATTAGATAATTGCTTTAAATCTTCTAAAGTAGATTTCTTATTAAATAAAATTTCAGTTGTCCTTAATGCAGAATCTAACGCTTCTTGGCTATGAACCATTACTGTGATTTCTGCGGCTAATCTTTTCTGAAGTAATCTTAAATGAGGAGCTTCAGCATGTTCAAGTTCTAAAGCTTCAATTGTAGCTTTCTCAATGAATGTAAAGGTTCTAATGTATTTAGGAGCATCTTTATCAGTTGCATTTAACCAAAATTGGTAAAATTGGTAAGGAGAAGTTTTGTCAGCAGTCAACCAAATAGCACCACTCTCAGTTTTTCCAAATTTAGTACC
>JBLFXO010000220.1:0-6247 GCA_047609865.1 Arenicella sp. | reverse complement strand
TAAACTCGGATTTTTATTTTATTATAAAAAAAACGACTTGTTGAAATTCAGAAACTTCGGTAAGAAATCTTTAACTGAGCTAGAAGATCTAGTTGAGTCTAAAGGATTAGCTTTCGGAATGAACGTTTCTAAATACAAATTAGACAAAGAGTAAATATAATATTTGAAAGGACCCTGAGGCACTCGAAGGGCCCTTTCAAATTCTCAAAATCCTTGTGAGGGAAGTAAAACAAAAATTAAGGTTAGTATTAACAACATTTGGGTACTATAAAAGGCCCGGATGAAGATTGAAGAAAGACATTGAAAAAATCTCGTGTCTTTACTCTTTAATCTAAAATCTAAAAAATAATGAGACACGGTAAAAAATTCAACCACTTAGGAAGAACAGCTTCTCACAGAAAAGCAATGTTATCTAATATGGGTGCTTCGTTAATTGAGCACAAAAGAATTACAACAACTTTAGCAAAAGCTAAAGCTTTAAGAGGTTTTGTTGAACCATTGATTACAAAATCAAAAACTGATTCAACTCACTCAAGAAGATTAGCTTTTAAAGCACTTGGAAACAAATATGCGGTAACTGAATTATTCAGAGAAATTGCTCCTAAAGTAGGTGATAGACCAGGTGGTTATACTAGAATCATCAGAATTGGAAACAGACAAGGTGATAATGCTGAAATGTGTATGATCGAGCTTGTTGATTTCAACGAAATCTACGGAGCTGGTGAAGAAAAGAAAACTACAAGAAGATCAAGAAGAGGTGGGTCTGGTGACGCTGCTAAAACTGCTCCTAAAGCGGCAGCAGCTGACAAGAAAGAAGAAGAAGAGTAAATATTATCTCCCCACTTTGGAGGGGTCCCGATAGAGATCGGGAAAGAGAGAGGATTTTCCTTCACTCAATTATAAATTAAAAAAAAAGGGAAGCACATTGTGATTCCCTTTTTTTGTACCTGAAAAATTCAATTTATCAGATGCATAATCCTGCAAAAAATATTCTAAAATTAATTTGGCATTGGTTCAAGTTGATTCTGGCAATTTCTTTTGTTGGAGGCCCGATTGGAATGATTGCAGATACACATAAGGAAGTGGATAGCACTGAGAAACTCGTAATGATAACTGTCATCATTTCCATTTTTGTTATAATAGGACTACTTTTTTTAAAATCGTTCGTCAAGAATCAACGAAAAAACGACAAAGCGGCGACTCCTTTGTTTTGGCAAAGTAAGTTTTATGCCGAGCATCCGAAATTTTCTCAGCTACTATTGAAGGGAAGGCTGAACGGAACAGGATCTGCGGCCTATACATCTCACAATAAGCTAGTTGATGAGTCTTATGAAAGAATAGTTTGGTTATCTGTTGCTTTCATACCTATTACCCCTTTAATTCAACAAAGAGTTACTCCAGAAGAGAAAGATAAGAAATGGCGATTGCCCTTAGTTTTGTCTATCGAGAAGTCTTCTGTAATTGAGATTGAAAAGACAAAGTTGAATAGAAGGCTTGTTGCATATACCTACATTTTTTATTATGGATTTATCTTGCCCTCAATCATTGCACCGCTAATTCTTTTTATAAATTTTAGAGAAGAACTGAGTCAAGCTTTTCCAGGCCCAAATTTCTGGTGGTTGATATTGACGTATTTGATTTTTGGAATCTTATTGATGTTCGTTGCAGAAATGTTCAATAGAAAATCGTTTCTAAAGCATTCTTATAAACGAGAACTTGATAAGTGAAAGTATTCAACTTATACATTCCCTCAACATTGCGTAGCAATACTCTCCACCTTTCAGGAGGAGTACTTCTTCGCGAATAGCAAGAAGGGAGGTGGTCCATTTGTCAACTTCAAATAGAGCGAATAGCAAGAAGGGAGGTGGTCCATTTGTCATCTTGTCAAGTTTCCAGTCATGAATCTCCAGTCACCAAAATTCATTTGTCATCCCAACATTCCCTCAACATTGCGTAGCAATACTCTCCACCTTTCAGGAGGAGTACTTCTTCGCGAATAGCAAGAAGGGAGGTGGTCCATTTGTCATCTTCAACATTCCCCAAACATTGCGTAGCAATACTCTCCACCTTTCAGGAGGAGTACTTCTTCGCGAATAGCAAGAAGGGAGGTGGTCCATTTGTCATCCCAACATTCCCCAAACATTGCGTAGCAATACTCTCCACCTTTCAGGAGGAGTACTTCTTCGCGAATAGCAAGAAGGGAGGTGGTCCATTTGTCAACTTCAAATAGAGCGAATAGCAAGAAGGGATGCGGTCCATTTGTCAACTTCAAATAGAGCGAAGCAAGAAGGCAGGTGGTCCATTTGTCATCTTCAAATAGAGCGAAGCGAGAAGCTGTCTTTCTGCTAAAAGTGAAGTGATCTCAAAATTTTTATCAAAAATCAGCAACAGTTTTCAACAATCTGCATCCTATCCAATCCTTTAGTTGTAACTTTACTTCCCGATTACTAATCACAGATAAAATCCTAACATGGAGAAAAGACCTGCGGTACTCGTTCTAGCTGACGGTACAGTTTTTAAAGGAAACGCAATCGGTAAAATCGGAACAACTTCTGGTGAAATTGCATTCAATACTGGAATGACAGGATACCAAGAAGTTTTCACTGATCCTTCTTATCACAAACAAATTTTAATCATGAACACTTGCCATATCGGTAACTATGGTGTTCAAGATGATGAAGTTGAATCTGATAGCATAAAGATTGCCGGACTTGTTACAAAAAAATTCTCACCTAACTTTTCAAGATATTCAGGTGATGGATCTCTTCAAGATTTTATGGAGAAAGATAGTTGTACTGGTATTTCAGATATTGATACTAGAGCTTTGGTGAGACACATCAGAAATGCAGGAGCAATGAATGCTATTATTTCTTCTGACAATTTAGATGTAGATAGCCTCAAAACTGAATTAGCGAAAGTTCCTTCAATGGAAGGATTAGAATTATCATCTGAAGTTGCAACCAAAGAAGCATATACTTCCGGAAATGAAAATTCTGACTTCAGAGTTTCTCTTTTAGACATTGGTGTAAAAAGAAATATTGTTAAGTGTTTAGTGGATAGAGGATGTTATGTAAAAGTATTCCCTATGGATGCTTCCGTTGAAGATATGATGGCTTTTGAACCAAATGGTTTTATGTTATCAAACGGACCTGGTGATCCTTCAGCAATGCCTGAAACAGTTGAGCTTGTTAAGTTAATTGTGAATACAGATGTACCTGTATTCGGAATTTGCTTAGGACATCAAGTATTGGCTTTAAGTCAAGGTCTTTCTACAGAGAAAATGCACAACGGGCATAGAGGAATTAACCATCCAGTTAAGAACCTAATTACAGGAAAAGGAGAAGTGACTTCTCAAAATCACGGTTTCGTGGTAAGTAGAAATTCAATTGACGCAAATCCTGAAATAGAGTTAACACACATCCATTTGAATGACGATACAGTTGCTGGGATACGGATGAAGAATAAGAAAGTTTTTTCTGTTCAATATCACCCTGAAGCTTCTGCTGGACCTCATGATTCTAGATATTTATTTGATCAATTCGTTGAGAATATGAAGAGCGTAAAGAAGACCAACTTAGTTTAGGTGAGACAAAAGAATCTAGATATAAGACTAAAGACTCTAGCCTGATGCATAACTTTAGAGAACTCAATATTTGGAAAAAAGCTATGGATTTAGCGAATCAGATTTTGGAGTGCTCAACGAATTTTCCTGCTCAACATAAATTTAGCGTGACATCTCAATTAACGAGATCTGCTATTTCAATTCCCTCAAACATAAGCGAAGGATCAGGAAGAGGAATAAACAAAGACTTTTCAAGATTTTTAGATATTGCCCAGGGTTCAGCTTATGAGTTGGAAACCCAAATGATTCTATCTAAAAACTTTGTTTTTTTAATGAAGAAAAATTGCAAGAACTGTTAAATGATCTCAATGATTTGCAAAGAATGATAAATGGATTTAAAAAGACCTTAAATTAGGTCGTGAAAAGATATAATTACTAATACTCATGAAAACAACTTTCAAAGTACTGAAACCAAAGTCTTTTGTATGTTGTCTTTCATTTCCAATCTAATTAAAATATGAGCGTAATAAGCGAAATAATAGCACGTCAAATCCTAGATTCTAGAGGGAATCCAACGGTAGAAGTTGATGTGTTTACTTCTAACGGAATAATGGGTAGAGCAGCCGTTCCTTCAGGTGCCTCAACTGGGATTCACGAGGCTGTTGAATTACGAGATGGTGATCCAGCGTTTTATCTTGGAAGAGGAGTGAAAAATGCAGTTAATAATGTAAATACAGTTCTTCGTGAGGCATTAGAAGGCCAATATATTTTTGATCAAGCGTCCATTGACAATTTAATGAGATCAATTGACGGTACTGCAAACAAAGAACGTTTAGGGGCAAATGCAATATTAGGAGTTTCATTGGCCGTTGCTAAAGCTGCAGCTCAGGAATCAGGACAACAACTATATAGATATATTGGTGGAGTAGGAGCAAACACTTTGCCGGTTCCAATGATGAATATCTTAAATGGTGGATCTCATGCGGATAACAAAATTGACATTCAAGAATTCATGGTAATGCCTGTTGGAGCTGATTCATTTAGCTCAGGATTACAAATGGGTACTGAAATTTTTCATCACTTAAAAGCTGTTTTAAAAGCTAAAGGACATTCTACAAACGTGGGAGATGAGGGTGGATTCGCTCCGAACTTAGGTTCGAACGAAGAAGCTATTGAGTTTGTGTTGCAAGCGATTGACAAGGCAGGATACAAAGCAGGAGAAGATGTTTTAATTTCATTGGATGCTGCGGCTTCAGAATTTTATAAGGATGAAAAGTATGTTTTCGAATCTACAGGTGACGAAAGAACAGCGGCTGAAATGGTTGACTTTTGGGCAGACTGGACTAAGAAGTATCCAATCGCATCAATTGAAGATGGTTTAGCTGAAGATGATTGGGATGGATGGAAACTGTTAACGGATAAAATTGGTGACAAAGTTCAAATTGTTGGAGATGACCTTTTTGTTACAAATACAAATCGCTTGGCAAAAGGAATCCAAGAAGGAATCGCAAATTCAATTTTGATTAAAGTAAATCAAATCGGAACACTTTCTGAAACTATTGATGCTGTCAACCTAGGAAGAAGACACGGATATACATCAGTAATGAGTCACAGATCAGGTGAAACTGAGGATAGCACAATAGCAGATCTTTCGGTAGCATTAAACACTGGTCAGATCAAAACTGGTTCAGCTTCTCGTTCAGATAGAATCGCTAAATACAATCAATTACTGAGATTAGAAGAAGACTTAGGAGAGATGGCTTACTACCCTGGTAAGAATTTCAGAATAATGTAAGAGATAAAAATTTAAAAAAGGCCTTGACATTCAGTTGAGGCCTTTGTTGTTTAAGGGCCCCTATTCTCCATTCTCTATAAAAGACGTTAGTGAGGCTGTCGAAGTGCCGCATTCATAAGTCACACACACACACACACACACACACACACACACACAAAAATTGCGTAAGCAATTCTCTCCTCCTTTCAGGAGGAGTACTTCTTCACGAATAGTAAGAAGGGAGGAGGTCCATTTGTCATCTTGCCGAGTTTCCAATAACGAGTTTCCAGTTTCGAAAAAAAACATTTGTCATCTTGCCCAGTTTCCAATAACGAGTTTCCAGTTTCGAAAAAAAACATTTGTCATCTTGCCGAGTTTCCAATAACGAGTTTCCAGTTTCGAAAAAAAACATTTGTCATCTTGCCGAGTTTCCAATAACGAGTTTCCAGTTTCGAAAAAAAACATTTGTCATCTTGCCCAGTTTCCAATAACGAGTTTCCAGTTTCGAAAAAAAACATTTATCATCTTGCCCAGTTTCCAATAACGAGTTTCCAGTCACTAAAAAACATTTGTCACCTCGAAATCTTTTAGCGAAGCGATCTTTTGTCTTTGTTCTAAAAGCGAAGCGGTCTAATCCCTACCTCAAAAATGGTATTCTACTTAGATTTATTCTAAATAGCGTAACAGATAACTATATTTGCCGAGCGTGAAATTATCCGAATTAAATAAAAATGTATCTGCTCATATTACTGAAGTGATTGAGAGCGATATTTCATTGAAACTCTTTGAGTTCGGGCTTTTACCAGGAGCTCAAGTAACGGTTATTAACAAGACGCCATTTAACGGTCCTATCTATATTTCGGTTAATGATTCTTTAATGTCATTACGAATAGCTGAGGCCAGTACTGTAA
>JBLFXO010000219.1:0-6263 GCA_047609865.1 Arenicella sp. | reverse complement strand
CCATTTGTTTCTTCATGTTTTGAGATGAAAAAAGATCGGATATCATAGCTATAAAGGGTGTCATTTTCTTCAGAACACCATTCTCCTCCATCAAGCAAAACCATGTTAGGTGGACATTCTTGTTCGTAATCAAGAATACTCTGAAAGCCACCATACTTTGGATCATTATAATCCCAACCCAATCTAGTAGATCTCCCTCCATGGCCACAAGCCATCATAAGAAATGAAAATATTGATACAATGAAAGCGAGGCGACTGAACATGAAAAGGGATTTGATTGCTATAACAAATTGTAGAGAATAAAGTTACAATTTATTTGGAACTCTACTCCCCGAAAACTTCGGTCTTCAATTTTGGCCATTCTTCAGTTAGGATACTGTAGTAAAAAGTATCTCTTCGTTGTCCATCTAACATGAGCATATGACTTCTTAATAGTCCTTCTTTAGTAGCTCCAAGTTTTTCTATTGCTTTGATAGATCGAATGTTTCTGGCATCCGTTCTGAATTCAACTCTTTTGATGCCCATATTTTCAAAAGCATGTCGAAGCATTAAAAACTTACACTTATTATTGAGTCCTGAGCCTTGAACTTCCGGAGAAAGCCAAGTCCACCCAATTTCAAGTCGCTGATCTTTCAAAGCTATGCTCCCAAAACTACTTGAACCAATGTATTTTTTCAAGGACTTAGAATAAATAGCGAAGGCAACTCTGATTCCTGCTTTACGGTCTGCTTGAGCATCTTCAATCATTACCTCAATGGCTTTTTCTGAACCAAAAAATGTGGGTGAATATTGAAGCAAATCGGGATTTTCAACTGCAATTATTGCTAGATCAGTCAAATGTTTGGCTGCTAACTCTTCTAAAACTAGGTCTTCCCCTTCTATTATGATGTCGTCTTCTAACTGCATTAAACTTCTTCTAAAATTGATGTTCCCGAACCTTCTGCTCCACTGAGCCACTGCCATGTTTCATTCAATCTCATTTTACCGTTAGGCATCACTTCTGGAATTGAATCACATTTACCAGTTTTCAATTCACCTTCTGAGTTCACCTGATGATATCTCATTTCAATTGCTCCGTCTTCATTTACCAATCCGATTAAATGCCCTGAAAGAATCTCAGGACCGCTGTAACTACAGGACAAAACATTTCCGTTTTGCACATAATGAAAAATCATTTTATCATCTATATCTCCATTGGAAGAGCTATACACTACTTTAAATTTTTTATTGTGGTAATTCATTGGCTCTAAATTAACCAAATCCGACCAATACAAAAATCAATTGCGTGAGTGCAAATGGAATTAGCAGCAAGAACGGGCTCAATTCTTCTTCCTTTGAATCATCTTTCGTGACGAACCAAGCAATTCCTAGACCTACTGGGATGATATTAAGTATAGGAAACAAAGAAGCCATAGGTCCCATCAATACATACGCCAATGGCAACAAGGCCACAAATGAGGCAGCCGAAATAATAGCAGCCCTGCCCAACATAGAAAGTCCCTTTTTAACGGCACCGTAAATAACGAATGACAAGATTAGGATGGTGAGTAAAATGAGTAGACGATCTGAATACACAGGAGAACCATACTTTAAGAGAATAAATACCAAAGCTATCCCCGCATAGAGATATTTCAAATTAGACTTCTCTTTAAAGATAGCGTACACTAAAGCCACTAATACTGATAAAAGATAAATTGAAAATACATCCATATTGTTAGTTTTGAATATTGTCTAATACTTCTTCATCTGACTCCTCCTCTTCACCATAATCTACCAAGAAATAAATGATAGCACCTAAGACGAAGCCAATTGTTAGACTCATTAAATTGAAAATATTCAACAAATAAGAAGGCAAATGGTCTTGATGGATGGAAGTAATTACTATTACCAATTTTTCCCAAATGACCGAGAGGTTCATCAACATAGCTATTCCAAACATCCACCATAAACTTTTGCCAATAGTTTTGGTTAATACAGCCCACGGCAATAGCAGTTGACAGAATAATGAAAAAAGATAGAAAAATACGTAAGCACCTTTGGCCCTATCGAGGAATGAAACTGCCTCACCAACAAAGTAGAATAGAAAAAGTGCATTCGACAAAACAGTAATGACTAAAATGATATAATTAATCACCTTGGCTGACCCAGGTTCTGAACGCTTGCCCATGATTTTTCTTAAAATGATAATGGCTAGAATCACATAGGGCAGTGCGCCAATTATCATTTTAAATATGGAGTAATAAAGCGGATTAATCATTAATAATAAATTGAGTGAATGAGAGGGAAGAGGACACCGGTAATTGCGAGTAATAAAACGATCACCCCTAGTACACCTACAATGGCACCATGAGTTCTAGTGAAGTCATCATATCTATAAACCTTCTCACCATTAGGTAATTTGTTGATTCCTTGCCAAAGAAAAAGGCCGATTAGTGGCCCTAAGAAGCCCATGATCATTAAATAAGCGAAGACTATGACATGGCCTTTAGCTCTTTGAGGTTCAGCGAGAATTTCCATCCGGATTTCGTAATAGTCTATTTTCTCATCTTCAGTAAATTCAATCCCCTTTTCTTTCAATAAATCTAAAGTAAAGTTGTAGTCAAACTCACTCCACTCATCCGGAGTTTTAATAATAGCTATCAGCTCCTCTTCAGAATATTTGGTGAGGTAATGCTCCTCTTCAAACGAATTATTCATTTCTTCAATCGCCTGCTGTAATTCTTGCTGAGCAGCTTCTACCTTGGTTGATTCAACAGCTAAAAAGATCCTTGTCAAATCAGAAGTAGCTAAAAAGCCTGTGTTTGCAACAATTTGGTCATGAATTAGTTCAGTTTGAATGCCTTTGGAATTCAAAATTTTGGCATCCATCTCGGCATGTTCAACGGTAGGATATGAGTTCTTGAGTTTAGTAAAGTCCATTCTTACTACTGCGTTCGTTTGTAAACCACGGACATATCTCTGTTCGATATAAGATGTTCACCATCATCAGAAACAGTGAATGAATAGTCGGTGTCAGTAATTTTAACCAGGTTTCCTTTTTGTGTATAAGCTCCAAACGCATACATATCAGATCCCCATGGCAAGTATTCCACTTCTGTTCCGTTTTTCAGAAATTTGAAGGAGGCAGGATTTCCGCAGCCTTCACATCCTTCTTTATATTCTCCAGGCTCGCCAGCATAGCTTTTTCCCTTAACGTCATACTTTGATTTGGCAGGGATATCTTTCAGTTCGATTCTGAAGTTGAGAGGAAATGTTCCAATATTTCCTGTTTCAAGAAAATGAACTTTCGCAATTACGCAATTCAAATAATCTGCCGGAAATTCCTCAACAATCATGATACTCTCTTCGGTATCAAAGTACATCACTTCTCGTTTGCCAATCGACCATTTTTTCTTAATTGTCAGGGTGTCAAAGCAATGTTCTTTAGGCTTATTGACTGGGAGATAGGTAAAAACTTTACTCCCCCAAATTCTCATTTCTTTGTAGTCGTTCCCGTACGAAAACGCGCCGCCAGAGCTAGCTTTTGAATAGTCTAAAACGTCAGTCGTATCGGCAAGAATCCCTAAATCGCCTATGTCTTTTTTAAATTTAAAAACCAAGGTGAATGGTGCTTTTTCAATTTTAAAAACTCCTTTCTTAGGTTTGATCAACTCTCCGTATTGTTCAATCTTAACCCATTTAATGGCTTTCTTTTGAGCAAAGCCTCCTAGCGTAAAAACTAGAATCAAAGTAAATAATATCCCTTTCATTTAAATTTCTTTTTGAAATAACATCAATTCTTCTGGATCCCCTTCCATTCTCATAAACTTTATAAATTCAAGTCCCAACTTCTTCATTAATTTTTGAGAGGAGTCGTTCGCCTCAGTTGTGATTCCTTTAATCAAATGTAGATTAAAATCTTCTTTTGCCGCTCTCATCAATCGCTCAGATGCCTCTAAAGCATAGCCTTTTCGTTCAAATATCTCTAAAAAAGCAAATCCAATGTCAACACCTTCGAATCCATCTCTGTCATACAAACCAACAGTGCCAACAAGCATCTCGTCTTCATTTCTAACCACAGCATAGTTTCCGAAACCAAGCTTATTAAGTTGAGGCATCATTCTACTCTCAATATAATTATGAGCGTCTTGTAATTCAATTATTTTTCTATCACCAATAAACTTAATCCACTTATCAGAAGTCATCAATTCAAAGATGAAAGGAGCATCTTCAAAAGCGACTGGCCTTAACGTCAATCTATCTGTCTTAAATGTTTTGAACTCCTTCATTGTACTTTTTCAAATGGATAGAGTTGATGTTCTTTCATGACTTTCATTGCCTCAGCTGTTCCTGCCTTGCCTCCACTTAAAACACCAAGCATCATTATCATTCGCTTTTTTGTCTTCCCATTTGGAAGATTAATTGTTACCGAAAACCTCCCTCTTGTAAGGCCAGGGAGTCCTTTGTTAAATTCAATTTTTTCAATGTCTTTTTTGTAAAGGACAGGAGTACCAGAATAGATAAAACAAGTAATCCAACCATATAAATAGAGTAACATTAATAATCCCAAAAACACGGCACTTATCATTTTATCTTGATCAATGTGAACTTTGGAAGCAAACCCAAGAAAGACAACAAGAATAGCGTACAGCACTATGAACTTAATCATTGAATGGTTCGGTTTGAGATTCAACCCTTCTTTGATTTCAATCTCTTTATTCAGAACAATCCTATCTTCAAGAATGTGACAAAAACCAACTTTTGTTCTGAATCTATTCATTAGTTAGTTGAACTTTATACTTTTTATAAAAGAACAATCCTATCACAGCTACGGCCAAAACAGAAAAGAATATCGCTTCAAAATTAGACATCTCAAAAAAGATGTCACTTTCATTGTAAGGGGAGTCACCACCTAGTATACAACGACCGATTATTAATATCATAGCTTCACTTCTATTACACAAACGTCATCTAATATACACATCCAGCTTCTATAACTGAAATTAGCAAAAAAAACAGAGAATGAGATGCCTTTACTATTTAAGTGAGGTAGAACTTTTGGTTTTCACTTTATCGTAATAGTCGTTTATCGCAATATTCAACTTTTCAACGTACCAAAAGAGCCTCTTCTGATTGGGGTTTGCCATATAGGACCTCACGTAATAAGGGAAAGGATGGACCAATTGAATGAACTGATCACTCATCACTGCAATAGCTTTAAATCCCGCAACAGGTCCTTTAACATAGGTAGGTTTTTCTGCCAATCCATTCTCTGTCTCATGAACGACATAACCTGTAAAAAACTTTGCCGTATCGGCTTGAACTGTGCCTAATTCTGCTGTAAAAAAACAGTCAGCTGTAGGTTGAATACTTGGATTATGTTTTAGAGTTGAATCAATAAATTGAACCTTATCAAACTGCCTCAGTCTAATGTTCTTGGAATCTTCACTGTAAAAGAAATAGACAGGGCAAAAGTCAAAATTAGAAGTAAAAGCACGGATGATATTACTGTTCAATTTAGCTCGTTCAGTTTCTATTTTCAAGGCTTCCTTTTCTCTACCGTACTTCCTGAGATATTCAACTTCTTTGTTCTTTGTTCTAATTCTAACGAACAAAGCTCCTTTCTTCAAATCTAAAACCTGCAAAGCTGACCTCAGTCTTCTATTCTGGTATTCTTTCCCTAATTGCCCAAAGGATGAACTTTGAAAAGAGAATATGAGGAGTATAGCGAGGGAAAGTTTCATGGTTTAGGATTCAATTTAAGCTTTTTCATTTTAAGAAATGAGTTTTAGCTCAACGAATGACTCAAGATCACTTCTCATTTATTTAAAAGGTCGCAACTATTCCCAAAGTTTACCACGTTAAAATTGACATTGATTCATATTTGGTGTATATTTACACCAAACTTAATATTATGTCAAGACAAAGTATATCCTTTACAGAACCAAATGACAAATGGCTAAAAGCCCAAGTTGATGGACAAGAGTACGCCAGCAAAAGCGAACTTGTAAATGATTTAATTCGACAAGCGAGAAATCAACAGGCCAAAATCGACTGGGTTGCTTCTAAGCTCGAAAAGGCGGAAGAAAGTGGATTCACCAATGACACTCGAGAGCAGATTTTAGCACAATCCAAGAAACAAATGAATGAGTAATTTTATCCTAAGTAATACCACAAAAGAAGACCTTATAAGAATTCATCAATTTGGAACTAAAAAATTTGGTTCTGATCAGGCAGACAAATACTACAATGATTTTTTCGAAGCTTTTAATTTAATTTCGAAA
>JBLFXO010000218.1:0-6290 GCA_047609865.1 Arenicella sp. | reverse complement strand
ATCGCAGTTTTTAAACACTTTTTTATTGAAAAAAGAAAGTAATTGCTCAGCTCCTATTATTCAATAACTTACAAACAAAATTATGGGACCAGATTATTCTTTTTAGGCGCTCCAGCAATAAATTCTTTCAAATAAAAGGGTTCGAGGTAAGCCTCGTCTTCAAATTTGCCGCTTAAATAATTCGAATTAAGTAACAAACCCATTCCGAGAACGGAAGGGAATACTTCAGTTATATGAATAAAGCTGCGAGCTATCTCATTTAATGACGCCAACTTATCGGAACCACTACCAAAACAATAGACATTTTTGTACTCACGAAGTTCTTGAAATCTGCTATTATCTATGACCTGCGCTTTTGTCTTATTAATCGCTTCTCCCTTGGTATTGTAAATTTGAAGATAAACCTCATCTCGCCTTGCGTCAACCAGACTAATGAGCGCATCTCCTAACTTCAACGTTAAAGATCGATCCTGCACAATCTGCATAGCCATGTTTCTGAGACTGTCGATTGCAATAAGCTTAATCGAATTTGAAAATGCAAGCCCCTTTGCAAAGGCAACTCCTATTCTCAAACCAGTATAAGAACCCGGGCCCTTACCTATTCCAATAGCCTTTATATTTTTTAAGCTTAGGTTGTGTTTTTTCAAAAGATCATCAACCATCATAGCCAACACCTCTCCATGAGAATAACCTTCGTTAACCTCTAATAAATCGACTAACTCATCGTTCTTAAAAAGACCTAGCGAACAGTTGGTTGAAGAAGTTTCTATACCCAGATAAAGGTTATCCACTATTTCTCCTTTTTTACTTCCTTAGATATTTCTACAACGTCTTCATTATGCAGTTTCCTGCTTACAGTTGCATAAGGCCCACTGACCACTTCTCCAGACAAATCCTTTGGTACCAAAATTTGAATATAATCATCATCTTGAATTCCTGTCTCAACGAAAACCTTTTTAACTTTCTCATCATCTATTAAAAAGATACACTCTTTGAGCTTATCCTGATCTATAGCAGAAAGAATATCTCCCTTGTTAAAAGTATCTGGCCTAAGCACTACAGATTGAATGGGAACACTTAAAACACCATTCTCTGTATTGGTTATTATATCGACTGTAGCAGACATCCCTGGACGAAGTGGATAAGTTTTACTACTGGCAGTATCAACTAAGTCAGCATAACTACTATTAAGGATATGAATTTTTACTTCAAAAGTGGTTACTTGATCTGCTCCTCCCATGTTGTCTTTTGCTGAACTTGCAATTTCGGAAACTTTCCCCTCAAATACACGATCTAGATATGCATCCAATTCAATTTTAACCTCGTCATTCAATGAAACCTTAACAATATCGCTCTCATTAACCTCGACCGCTACTTCCATATTATACATATCCGCAATTCGCAATAATTCAGTCCCTTCCATTTGAGCGGTACCAACAACCCGTTCCCCCTCTTCTACCGATAGTTTTGAAATCGTTCCATTTGTAGGGGCGTAAATTGACGTTCGTCCTAGATTATCATTTGCTTCTTTTAACGTAGCTTCCGCTGTCTTAACATTAAACTCTGCTGCTCTTACACTTTCTTTTGAAGCTTGAACATCAGCATCTGCAACTTCATAATTTGAAGTAATCTGATCCATTTCAGCTTGAGCTATAGCGCCACCTTTTAAAAGCTTATTACTTCTATCGTATTCTTTTTGCGATTGATTGAATCTGGATTTTGCTTGTATAAGTCTTGCTTTGGAGTTCAAAAGATTTGCTTTACTAGAATTTAAATTAGCGTTAGCTCTTTGAACAACAGCAGTAAGTAAATCAGGATTTATTCGCATAAGAAGATCTCCTTGCATTACTTTCTGACCCTCTATAATATTTACTTCGATTAACTCACCGCTTACTTCAGAACTAATCTTGATTTCAGTTTCAGGTTGTACCTTTCCATTTGCCGCGACTTTTTCAACAATGGTTCTTTTATCAATATTCTCAGAATCTACTTCTATACTCTCACCGCTTCTTCCTTTTAATATAGCTGCTGCTATCAAAGCTAACAACACTATTGCAGAACCAATAATAACTTTCTTGTTCATTCTAGTTTAAACTTAATGGTTTGCCTTGATAAAACTCAAGGATTTTGAATTTGAAAAGATAATCGTACTTCGCCTGAACTAAATCCGCTTCTGCTCTTGCCAAGTTAGTCTTAGATTGATTGTATTCAATGCCATTAATATTACCCACTTCATATCTTTTCGTAGCATATTTAAAAGACTCTTTGGTTGCATCTACTGCCTTAACATTGGCATCATATTTTTTCTTAGAAGCATTGGCATCAAAGTAGGCTTGCTTTACCGTCTCATTAACTTGATTTTTAGCTTGCTGCAATTCTAACTCACGTATTTCACGGGTAACCTTTGCTCTACTTACAGCAGTGTGAGTTGATAGTGAATTTAGAATTGGCATAGTTAGACTTACTCCTATTGATTGATTGAAGTTATCCGTAACCTGCGTCCCAAAATCTTTTGTATTTCTTGTAACCAAGTCTAGGTTTTTACCTGAATACCCCGAACCAAGGCTTCCTCTTAATGAAATGGTTGGGCTAATTCTACCCCGTTCTGCATTTAAACCGTTGGAACTTGCTTCATACTTTATTTCTGCACTTTTTATTTCTGGTAAACTTTCTAATGCTTTATAATATATAAATGATGAAGTTGCTTCATTTCCTTTTAATAAACTAACATCCTGCGAAGGTCGTGTCACTGAATACTCATCAATTGAATCCGCTCTCATTAATAACAAGAGTCGAAGCTTAGAAATATCTAAACTATTAGAGGCGTTAACCACGTTCAATTCTTCTCTCGCCATCTGCGCAACCAAGTCAAGCAAGTCGCCTTCAGCCGTTCTTCCAGCCTCAACAAGTTTCTTGCTTCTATTTATCTGACCTTGACTTAGTCTCACTTGTTGCTCGGCAACTCGCAATAACTCTCCGTTAAAAAGAATTTGCAAATAAGAAGAGGTAACAGAAAGTGAAACGTCATTTCTCGCTTTATCCGAATCATAACGAGATGCCAAAACATTCATGTTTGCCTGCTTATAGCGATTGTATCTACTAGCACCAGTGAATACATCCCAACGACCTTGAATACCATAAGCATCAGAACGTACCTCATCAGTTGCAAAAGTGTTGGTGAAAGGATCAATTGTCCGTCCAAAATTCAAATCACTATTAAGAAATAAATTTATTGATGGCAAATGCTGACCTTTTGCTCCTATGAAATCTTGTTCAACCAATTCAGCATTAAGATAAGCACGTTGAACATTTAGGTTATTCTTTAATGCAAGACCAATACAGTCTTCTAATGATAGTATGACTTGTGTATTAGCTGCAAAACTTGAAAATAGAATTATGATTAACGTGGGTGTTTTCATATAGATGACAAAACTAAGTATAGAATTGGGTTTAGATAAGCAATTTCAATGGATGGAAATATAGCTTGAGTTTTTGGGATTTGAGAGTGATGACTGGTTTCTGATTATTCTAATCGTATTTTTTGAATTGCAAAATGAAATAATCCAAGGAATATTGATCCAATGTTCCACAGTTCTCTAACTTTTGTCGTACAATCAAGCAATGTTGGAATAGCTCAGTATCATTATGTGATGTTTTTAACGCTAGCGCATGTAAAAGAGCATAAACGAAATTATTCGGATGAAGAGTTACTACAACAGAAGTATATTCCAAGGCTTCTGCAGAGTTCTTCTCTGATTCTAAATAAATTTTGCTCAAAAAGAAGTTCGCTTCTGCCTTTACAACACTTTCACTAGTTCTCGCTAATACTTTGAGATCAATCAATCCTTTTTCCATTGAGCCTTCTGGATATGCCAATAAAAATGGGCGTAAAAGGAAATAGTTTTGATAAGCAAAATCATAGTAATAATTATACAATCCATTGATCAGCTTGAACTCATCTATGTCATTATTGTTTTCTTTTAAGTCCTCCATATATTTGAGGCATTTAACCATTCCAACAACTCCATCAAAATAATTTTCATCCATCAAATCAACTCTCGATTTAATTAGTAATGCCTCCAGAATATTTAAAGAAATACTAGCCAATTTTTCAACATCATTTAATTGCTCAAGTTGATCAACATATTTAGTAATCTGCTCTAAAGTACTGTCTGTATAACCCTCATATTCCTTATATCCAGAATTCAGTTTCCACCAATTTAAGTGTATACTCAGCAGTTCTAGATTTTGCCACGGAATATTGTCTGGATTTTCGATTAATACCTTGCTTGCTTTTAGAAGGTCTAAATCATACATGGGTATGATATATTGATCAAATCGATTTGCTTGAGCAATTAAACATAATGTGCCAAATTGCAAAATCACAATTAGGTACGACTTCATTAACTTAATTTTCAAAATTTATTTGTGATATCAAATTGCATTAATAGTTCAAAATAGGCGACAACCACTTTTCAGCAATTTCTGTCGACCAATTTTTTCGTTGCGCATAATCAGCAACTTGATCTTTTCCTATTTTCCCTACATTGAAATAAGCAGTGTCAGGATGTGCGAAATAAAAACCACTTACAGCAGCTCCAGGTTGCATTGCCATAGATTCCGTAAGAATAATTCCCACCTTATTTACATCTAACAATTTAAACAAAGTTTCTTTCTCTGTATGTTCTGGACAAGCAGGATACCCGGGCGCTGGACGTATTCCTTGATACTTTTCCTTAATCAGCTCCTCGTTACTTAAGTCTTCTTTAGTTTGATAACCCCAAATTTCTGTTCGAACTTTTTTGTGCATAAATTCAGCAAACCCTTCCGCTAATCTATCCGCCAGTGCTTTAAGCATAATTGAAGAATAATCGTCATGATCTTTTTCGAAGTATTCCAAATATTTTTCAATTCCAATGCCTGTCGTAACTGCAAATCCTCCAAGGTAATCTTGACTAGCTTCTTCTTTAGAAGCTATAAAATCGACTAGACTCTTATTTGGTTTTCCTTTTGTAAATTCATTTTGTTGACGCAAAAAGTGAAATTCTTCAGTTCCATTTTGATATTGAACCTTTATATCATCCCCACTCTTTTCTGCCTCCCAAATACCAATAACACCATTTGCGGTTAACCACTTTTCATTAATTATTGTAGCTAACATTTTTTTAGCATCTGCAAATAATTCCGTTGCCTGCTCTCCGACTACTTCATCGGTAAGGATTTTAGGGTACTTTCCAGCCAATTCCCATGTCTGGAAAAACGGCGTCCAATCAATATAGGTAGCGATTTCTTTAAGACTAACATTTTCGAAAGTCTTATTCCCAAGAAAGTTAGGTTTTGATATTTCCAAATTACCAAAATTCACTTTTAATGAATTTACTCTAGCACCCTCAATTTTCAAGTACTTTTTTGCCGCTTGCCTTTCCAAAAACTGCTCACGCACCCTGTCGTATTCAATATTAATGTCAGACACTAAAGCATCTTTTCTATCACCTAACAACTTTTCTACAATCGTTACCGATCTTGATGCATCTAATACGTGGATAGATGGTGCTGAATAATGTCGATCTATTTTTACTGCAGTATGTGCTTTTGATGTTGTCGCTCCACCAATCAATAATGGAATATCTAATTTAGCGCGTTCCAGTTCTTTTGCAACATGAACCATCTCATCTAAAGACGGGGTTATAAGACCACTTAGTCCAATTACATCAACATTGTGCTCAATTGCAGCTTCCAGTATTTTATTAGCGGGAACCATAACACCCATGTCAATTACTTCATAATTGTTACACCCTAAAACAACACCGACAATATTTTTTCCAATATCATGTACATCACCTTTTACAGTAGCCATCAATATTTTTCCAGCTGTACTTTTGTCCCCTTCTCTTTTATCAGCTTCGATATATGGTAATAAATAGGCAACCGCTTTTTTCATTACTCGTGCGCTTTTTACAACCTGAGGCAAAAACATTTTTCCAGAACCGAATAAATCTCCAACAACATTCATCCCATCCATTAAAGGACCTTCGATTACATGTAGTGGCCGTTCGACAGAAAGTCTTGCCTCTTCTGTATCTTCTTCAATAAATTCTGTAATGCCTTTTACCAAAGAGTGAGTCATTCTTTCACCAATTGGAGCTTCCCTCCATGATAAATCTGCACCTCTTTCTTTTGTAGTTCCAGATACGGTTTCAGCTAAATCCAGTAAAGCCTGAGTCGCACCTGGATTTCGATTTAATAAAACATCTTCAACTCTATCCAATAATTCTTTAGGAATATCTGAA
>JBLFXO010000217.1:0-6338 GCA_047609865.1 Arenicella sp. | reverse complement strand
TTTGACTATTTTAAATCAGATAAAAAAGACACTACTTCATCTGATTTTAGGATTGGTGTCCAGGAAATTTCATTGAATGATATCCATTTCTCTTATGAAGATCAAAATGCTAAAGAAGTTGAACATGGAATGAACTTCGCAAATATAGATTTGAAACATCTTCACGGAACTTTCTCTGACTTCAGAATGGAGAAAGGTGCGCTCGATATTAATATGGAAGGTCTCCGTTTTGAAGATAAATCTGGTTTTAGATTGATGCATTTAACTTCTCAGGTCCATTATGATTCAACCTTATTGGCATTAAAAAACATGAAACTTGGTTTCTATAAATCTTATTTGCAGGCCTCTTATTTTGAATTGCATACACCCAATGGTCCTTCTGATTGGAAAGATTTCGTGAATAATGTTAGATTCAAAGCGCAACTGAATCACTCCAGATTATATGTTGAAGAATTGGCATATTTTGTTCCCTCATTATGGGGGATGACAGATCATATTGATATTCATAATATAGAAGTTTCAAAAGCCATTAACGGCATGAAGCTTAAGAACGTCAATGTTTCTATGTTGGACACAACTAGGATTAAAGGGGATTTTGAGATTCCAGATTTAGCTAATTTTGATGAAGCCTTTTTTCAAGAGGATATAAGCTTATTTCAAACCTCCATATCTGACGTTAGAAAAATGGATATCGGTCGAATTTTAAATGAGAAATCTAAAAAAAAGTTAGAACAAAACTTGAGGCAATTCCAATCTGCCAACATTATCAAACTAGAAAATGGTTCGTTTGCAGGATATCTGGGTGAGTTTGTTGTAGATGGTGATTTGTATACCGGAATTGGAAATGTACATTCTGACTATGGTTTGAAATTTACTTACAATAACGAGGATTCACTTTATCATTATGAAGGAGGCGCTGAAGGGGTTGTTGGAGATGATGTTATTGTTGAGAATCTCAATTTAGGAACTATCACCGGTAATGATTTGCTTGGGGCAGTTACTGGACACTTGACGGTAAAAGGAAAAGGATTTGATGAAAAAGAATTAGACGTCAGTTTTAATGGTTTTTTGGGTAGTGCAGAAATCTATGGCTATGATTATCACGGAATTAAAATTGAAGATGGTGAGTTTGGCAATAACCTCTTCAAGGGAGTTGTTTCTGTTGAAGATGACAACCTTGCTCTGGTTTATGATGGTTCAGTAGATCTAAAAAATGATATGTTTTTTGATTTTCAAGTACGTATTGACAGCGCCCTTTGGCCAGAGTTAAACAATTCTCAAAAAGATTTATATCAACGATTTGCTTCTCATATTGATGTTAATGTTCACGGTACAGATTTGAATTCGCTTTATGGAGACGTGACAATTAAAGACCTAGATTTTAAAGACAGATATAATTACGTAGACGAGGAAACGCAGAAAGAGGTTGAAAGACAAATTGACTTTGAGATGGATGAACTGACTTTGCATATCAGTCGTTCTGAAGAGGTAGATTCTATTAAACTACGTTCGCCTTACATAGATATGGATTTAGCTGGTAAATATGACATTGAGGATGTTGGACATGCGATTACTGAGCAATTGGCCTATGTTTTGGGAAATGTCATTGAGGACCAACATGAACATGACGCTGATCACGAAAATTTTAGTTTGAACATTAACTTGAAAGATGCCAATTCTTTACTTCAATTCTATGATCAAGACATTTATGTAGAATCTGGTTCTTCAATTCGTTCTGAATTCGACCATACAGAAAAGCGATTTGGATTTGACTTCAATTCATCACTGATTGAATATCACGGTATGATTTTCGAAGAAGTAAATATCGAGAATCACTTTGATAGTGTGAAAGCCAATATTTTCTATCAAGCAGATTTCATCCAAATAACTGATAGCTTAGCTGTTCGTCATGCATATTTTGATTCCAGAATTAAAGAGAACCATTTCACCACTATGACTGGATGGGATGGCACCGGTAGAATGAGACCAGCTTTGTTTGCTTTTGAATCTCTAATTACAAAAGATTACAACATCCTAACCAGTTTCAGCCCCTCCTTCTTTTATTTGAAAGATCACAAATATGATGTCAGCTCACAATCTAAATTTTTATGGAATCCGGAGCATATGGTTTTCAAAGAATTTGAGATATCTCACAAGGGACATTCTGTCGGAATAGATGGAACCATATCAGAAAACCCTGATGATTGGCTCAGAGTGAAAGTAACAGATTTTGACTTAGCAGATTTAGATGGATTAGTTGGTGAAGATTTAAAAATGCGTGGTCTCTTAAATATTGACGGAGGTGTCGCGGATGTCTATGATCAAATCAAATTTGAGGCCGAGACTAAAATAAAAAGTTTCGAAATTAATGAGAGCTTGGTTGGTGATATCTATGTCGATAGTGATTGGAATAAAGAGACTAAATCAATAGAGTTAAAAGGTAATCTTTCGAGGGATTCAATTGCAACTTTTAGTTTCTATGGAGACTATCATACGGCCTTGAAAAAAGATAATATTGACTTGACAATTTTATTTGACCAGACAGATATTTCGTTCTTGAACGCATTCGAAGATCCTGAATTGTACACTGATATAGGTGGGATATTAGATGGGGAACTGGAGATTTCAGGAGAGTTAAATGACCCGATAGTTGACGGTGACTTAAATGTGTTAACCGCTAAAGTGAAGGTGCCAATGTTCAATGTGTTCTTTGGGGCTACTGGGCGAATTAGTTTTGCAGATGGTGAAATTATTGCTGATCATTTAGCTGTCATTGACCAAGAAAGTAATATTGCAGACGCCCAATTATCTATTTATCATTACAACTGGGGAGACTGGAATTACAATGTGATGTTAGATATGGCTAATCCTTCTATGACTAAAGAGTTCCTGGTGATGGATACTCACTATAAAGAAGGTGACTATTACTATGGAAAGGCATATGTAACTGGCTATGTAGATATATTCGGTTATGACGGACAAACTGAAATTGATGTTGATCTAGAGACTAAAGATGGCACTGCCCTGACTCTCCCTATGTTTGGAAATGCGGATATTGAAGAGAATTCATTCGTAATCTTTGATGATGAATTCTTCTTGCATGATTCATTAAAAACTAAGGAAACTCAGAGTGAACAGCAAGGAGCACAGCGATTAGGAATGACATTGAACATGAAGTTTAAGATTTCACCTTCTGCTGAAGTCAAAATTGTATTTGATCCTTTGACAGGTGACCAAATTATTGCAAAAGGAGATGCCAATATTGAAATGCTCATGGATGATTTTGGAAACCTAACTATGACAGGTAAATATGTGGTAAACAATGGACTTTACGAAATGAGGATCAAAAAATTAGTTGAAGAAGATTTTGAACTAGTTAAAGGTGGGACCGTTGAGTGGACAGGATCTCCGTATGACGCAGATATTAACTTGCAAGCACAGTTTTTACGGAACGTTACTTTGGCGGATATCATGCCTCCAGGGGCAGGAAACTCTAAAAATAAAGATGATGTTTATGGAATCTTACAGATGTCAAATACTTTGATGAAGCCTGAACTGGGATTCGCCATTTCATCACCAAAGGCAAATGATTTAGGAAAACAAGCTCTTGCTGAACTTTCAGCAAACACTGATGAACTGAATAAACAATTCTTCTCCTTACTAGTCCTGAAGCGTTTTATTCCTTTATATGGTGGAGGAGCAGGAGGAGAGAATGTGGTTCTAGGATTGGCAGAAACTCAAATCAACAGTATACTTAGTGGTTTGAGTGAAAACTATGATTTACTTGCTGGATTATCTGATGGTCAAACTACGGTTGGTTTCGAGACTCAGTTGAACGACAGAACAACGATTACAACATCTTTTGGAGTCTTGAGTCCTGAAGATGGTGAAACTGTAAGTGGAGGAAACATTGTTGGGGATGTTGATATTGAGTATAGGTTGAATGATGACGGAACTTTTACCATGAATTTTTTCAATGAAACAAATGACGCTTCTGTGACGGCTCAAGGTCATTTTACTCAGGGAGTTAGTTTGCATTACCAAGAGACATTTAATACGGCAAAAGAGTTTAAACTTCTTCAAAAATTTCTAAATATCTTCAGAAAGAAGGACAAAAAAGTTAAGTTTGAAAAAGAAAATAGAAGAAGTGAGAAATGGCAACCTTTGCCTGAAGAAGATGACGATACCCAAGATTAATAGATTCTATGAAAAAAGTACTAGTTGCAAATAGAGGCGAAATTGCCTTAAGAATAATGAAGACGTTACGTAAACTCAATATTGAGTCAGTAGCAATTTATTCAGATGTTGATGCAGATGCACCTTTCGCAAAATATGCTGATGAAGCTTATTGTATTGGTGAAGCAACACCTTCTGAAAGTTATTTGAATATGGATAAAATTCTTGAAGTTGCGGTGAAAACTGGAACTGAAGGAATACATCCTGCTTACGGATTTCTTTCTGAAAATTCTGAATTCGCTAAGAGAGTTTCTGATGCTGGAATCAAATTTATTGGTCCATCAATTGAAGCGATTAATGTGATGGGAGACAAATTAGATGCGAAACAAGCGGTTAAAGAGTTTGACGTACCTATGGTTCCAGGAACAGATGAAGAATTAACTGATATTGCTTCAGGTAAAAAGATTGCAGGAGAAATAGGATATCCGATCTTATTGAAAGCTTCTGCTGGTGGTGGAGGTAAAGGAATGAGAGTAGTAGAGCATGAAGGCGAATTTGAAGAGCAATTTGATAGAGCGACTTCTGAGGCGATTAACTCATTTGGTAATGGAGCAATGTTCATTGAAAAGTTCGTGCAACAACCAAAACATATTGAGATTCAAATTTTAGCTGATGCGCACGGAAACGTAATCCATCTGAACGAAAGAGAATGCTCTATTCAAAGAAGACATCAAAAGGTAATAGAAGAGGCTCCGTCTCCAGTTGTTGATGCTGCATTAAGAGCGAAGATGGGAGAAGCGGCTGTTAACGTTGCTAAATCTTGTAATTATGAAGGGGTTGGGACAGTTGAATTTTTACTAGATAAAGACAAGAACTTCTATTTTCTTGAAATGAATACACGTTTACAAGTAGAGCATCCCGTGACAGAGGAAATTACTGGGCTTGACTTGGTTGAAGAACAAATTAAAGTTGCTAGAGGTCAAGTTTTAGATATCAAACAAGAAGACGTTCAGATAAACGGACACTCAATTGAAGTGAGAGTTTATGCCGAAGATCCTGAGAATGATTTCTTACCTGATTTAGGTACAATTGTACATTACAGAAGGCCTCAAGGATTGGGTGTAAGAGTAGATGATGGATACGAAGAAGGTTCTGTTATTCCCTTGACGTACGATCCTATGATTGCGAAATTAATCGTTCATGGTGCTGATAGAGAAGAAGCGATTGAGAAAACCTTGAAGGCAATTGATGATTATGAAATCAATGGCTTCGCTACAACCAATGCATTCTGTCGATTTGCCGTAGATCATGAGCAATTTAGAAGTGGTAAATTTACTATCAATTTTGTGGGCGATCATTACAAACCAGAGATGCTTAGAAAAGAAGTAGATTCAAACACAGCAGGATTGGCTTTTGAGTTATTCAAGAAACTCCAAGGAGATCAAGAACCTGTTTATGAAGATCAACACAATTCAGCTTGGCTGAAAAGAAAATAATTTCTTAAGATCCCATTTTTGCTAGAAGACGTTGTTTCATGTCCTCTGTTATTTCAATTCTTTCAATGAAAGGAGTGATGTCGAATTCTAAATCTCCATCATTCATTCTTGCTTTATGGCTCTCAGCGGTTAGGAATATTTTGCCTTGTTCATTATTATATACAATAAAGATATTATGGTCTCTTTGGTCGTTATCGGTAAATTCTAATTCGTCAAATGATGTCCGATCTGAATTTTCAATTTTCCCAGTTAATGCTGGCCTATCAAGAACATAAACGAATGGACCAATCTTCTTTTCTTTGAACCATTGATTAGACAATTCACAAAATGGCCGCTTTGCAACATCATAGGAAATAGTGACTGCGATCACGGTAATTATTAGAAATTCTGCAATCCATACCAAGGCCAGCATTATGCCACTCATTGTAAATCCAAAAACCCCCCAGCTGCCCCATCTGTATAGGGCGCCCATCATTGAAAATATTCTTGATGGGTGTAAGGCAAATCCAATTGTCTCATCCATATCCATACTAGTTGGAACAAAAAACGACATCTGTCCTCCTGTATCTAATATGTTCATTTGAAGGTCTGTATAAATGGCCCAAGAAACATAATAGAGGCTGAGACTTGCTATTACTGCAATTGCAATTGCCATTTTCGTATTCC
>JBLFXO010000216.1:0-6354 GCA_047609865.1 Arenicella sp. | reverse complement strand
TCTTGATCGCTAACTCTTGTTAAGGTTGTTCCTTGTCTGAAAACTAATTGAAGTCCATGTTCTTGCTCCCAAGCACATTCGCATGCTAAGAGAACGTAAATATCTCTGTCATTCTTGTCTCTTCTTCTAACAAAAACTTGAGTAGGTTGAATGAAGTTCCAAATACTCAAAGGTTGAGCACCCTTCATTTTTTCAGGAATTTCATCTTCGCCAATATAAGAACAGTATTCTACAAAATTTTCGAAAACTGGATTCGCTATTTTCAGCTTGTAAAAGCCGTTTAATTCTAAGAAGTTTTTTATCGCTTTATCGGCATCTTCCATGAAGGTGGGATCTTCTTCCTCGTCTTCTATCATGAAAGAAATCGGCAAATCAACTTCTAATAAGCCAAGCGTATGTGCCCCTGCTTCCCATAAATTCTCGAGCTTCTCATTTTGAGTAAGGGTTCCAATCACCTTAGATTCTAATGTCTTCATACAATTAATCTATTCTTAAAATTCTGGCTCCAAAGATATAGATAAATAAGAAATTCAATCATCAGATTCGTAATTGGATTATTCTTTTTAGGAGGAATTTTCTGGCCAATTTTAGGATTTGGAGATGCTACCTACACTGGTGGAAGTAAACCAGGAAGTGATGATGTATTAGATGCTTAAGAAATAAAGCAACAAAAATATAAACCCGAATTCTGATTTTCAGATTCGGGTTTTTTTATGCACTAAAATTCTAATCACATTTCTTAATCACTTCAACCAGCTTGAAATCTTTCCAAACGTGGTCTTTGAAGCCTTGAGGAGATATTTCACAACGAACTATTTGTTTGGACGTTTTCTCGCATTCACTAATCTCAACTTTGACATTGAGCGTTAGATAATTCTTCAAAACGAAGTTCTCATAAACTCTCATTTTTCCTGTGAAGCCTTCGTCAGTTTTAACGAACAGACATAAAGTTTTATCAAGCTGATTCAATTTTGAAGAATCACGTTCATTGTGACCATTGATATTCATTAGCCCGTCATAGTAAATGTTGAAATAGTTAGTCATGCGGCTTTCAGTAAAAGCTGAATCTTGATCAACATACCAAACGAACATATAAGAGAAGAATTGAGAGGATGTTGTATCTCTCCAGCCAGGCATAAATCTTAAATCTTCAAATCCTTTTAAGTCGATTTCTCTCGCAAAACCCATTGGAAATTCGATAATTTCTGAGGGCCATTTTTCAGGTGATGATAAAACGGTTTCTGGCTTTTGAGCCATAGAAATATGTGACAAGGCTAAAGCGAGCAAAGAAAGTGTTAATGTTTTCATAATTTTATAGAAAGTCTTTGTACAAAGGTAGTGTAAGCATATATTTCAAAGTGTAAATTAATGTAAAATGACTTAAAAAAGGTTTTTTAGATGGTCAGTTTGAGCTAACTTAGTGCTATGTCAATAAAAAAGATTCAACTTCTATTTCTTTTCCTTTTGGGATTCACCACTTCATTTTCTCAAACAGATGAAAGTGAAAAGCATGCAGTTGTCGCTATGCGATTAATTGGACATGAAATATTACTGAGTTCAAATGACTACACGACATTAGTTTTACCAATAGAAGTTAATGGAGATCAATATAAAATCTCATTTGACAATGACTTCGTGTTTGATCCTTTTGAACTTACTGCTATTGTAGATAGTATCATGGAAACTCAAAAGATTTCATCTAATTATTTAGTTGAGGTGAAGCAATGTGAAACGAGAAGTATCACCTATAGTTATGAAGTTGGAGAAGGAGCTTATGGAGACATGCAAACATGCATGGGGAGAGAATTCCCCAAAGACTGCTATTACATTGAGATAAATAACTTTGATCATTTTGAGGAACTGCTTGGAGCTGATGTCGCTGTTGTTGAAGATAGCTCTCGTGGGTTACAAATTTTTGCGGCAATTGCATTGGGAATATCTCTTCTGATGATGATATGGTATCAAATTAGAAAGAGACAGCGTGCCAATGTAAATCCTGATTTAATAATGATCGGTAAATATCTGTTCGATAAAAGGAATTTAGAGCTTTCCTATAAGAATGAAAAAATTGAACTATCGCACAAGGAGGCAGATCTTCTGAACTTACTCTATACTTCTGTTAACAACACGCTTAAAAGAGAATCTATTCTACGAATTGTTTGGGGAGATGAGGGTGTTTATGTGGGTAGAACGCTAGATGTATTCATATCGAAACTGCGTAAAAAGCTTGAGTCTGATGAAAAGGTGAAAATTGTCAATGTAAGAGGAGTAGGGTATAAGTTGGTAGTCTAGTGATTTTTATCGTTGAATGGCAATCTCTAATATTGTCAATGAATGACCATTCCCAACTTCGAATTTCATCCAACCTAATTTTTCAACTCCCTGAACATCCATAATAAAACCTATAATAGTTGTGGTATCGTTAGCAAGATTTCCGCAGTTTTTATTGTAATAGTTTTCCCATACGAATGTGGTGTCTGGGTTTTGATTGCTAATGCTTGGCGGGAAGTATAATGACGTCCTATTGACGCTGGCGTAGGCCGTTGAATGCTGACTTTTACTTATTGTATCTCCATATTCAAAGTAAAGTAATTGATCATCTTCAGAATGGATGTTCCCATTAGATAACGACTGCTGACAAGAATATCCAGCTCGGTAAATTATGGTCAAAGGTGAACTTCCGCTCTCAATAGTGTCATCTACTTCATAGCTAATTAATGCCCCTTCATCCTGAATAAATTCAAGACTTGATGAACTTTCAAAGAGTAAACCATAAGAATTGAAGGGTCCAGGGCCATCAAAATAAGTGGCAATAGCGGTGAAATCATCCGGGTCTTGATGCCAAATAGGAACATTTATTTGATTGTTGATGTCCCCATTATGATCTAAAGTAAGGAGTGGAATGGCAATTTTCATTCCCGAGGTATCTCCTATAACAATAGAGCTCGGGGTATTCAATATTGGGGTAGGAACAGGATCGTAAGGTTGAAAATCAGGCTCTAAGTCTTGTTTACTGCATGAGGTGAATAAAACAGATATTAAAAGGCAAAAGGATAAATACTTCATTCATTTGTTTTGGTATTATCTAAGACGTAGCTGAATCTATTTTAGTTGGTAGAAATTACATTGTTACTATGCACGTCTAAGCTTCATGTTGGCCTTTGTTTGACCCCATCATTTTGAAAGTGAAATACCCTAGAATGACAATGATGACACCCATTATTCCCCATAACCATATTGGATTTTCAAAGAAACTACCGGTGTCGGCTTCAACTGTTTCTTTTTTTAAAGCTACTTCAGTACCTATTGTCAAGGGCGTCAATTCATTTGGAATTGAATTCTTGAAATGATCAATATCGTAATTTGGTGAAGGCGCTGAAGGATTTCCATAAACTAAACGATAGTCCGCGTCTTCAGTGAATCTTGCGACTAGTTCATGAACATATCCATTAACAGATATTTCAGTAATATTCAAGGGTTGGTTGTCATTGTTCTCAATAACGATCTTGAATTGTTTCGCCGTTCGATTTCCGATATCAAACTGGTTTTCCTCTATCGAGCTCAAGACACCTTCAAATGGGTGTCGGTAATTCACGATATAACCCTTTTCTGTTTTTGTAGAGTCTCTGACATAGCTTATGCTAATCGGTCGGTAATAATCAAAATCATCTGTCGCCAAAACCTTAATTGAATTGACAGGTACAGCCTCTTTTAAACTGAACTCAATGATTGTCTGCTTGGCTGTTTTATCTTCCGTTATAGTTTGTGAAAGGATATTGAAATCTCTAGATTCCCCTTTTATCGTTGTTGTGTGAGTGATTCTTGCTGAAAAGAATCCTGGATCCACTTCTGAAGGAACAAAGATTCTGTAATAACGATACTTTGATTCAGGAAATGAGATGCTTTTGTAGGCATAGTTCATTCTATTGTTGTCAATAGATACGAGACGATAAGCCCTCTCGATTGAATACCAATCTAATTGATTCTGACTTCCCTCTAACTGAACTCTCCAATCAAAATTATTTAAGGCAAAATCAAAGCTGATTTCATTGATTGTTTCATCTGAATCTAATTGTAATGTGTAATAATATCCACCATTCTTTCTTGAAGTATTAAGGATATTAAAACCCTTCTCAACTACAGTTACTTCATCAGATTTTACTTGAATAAAATAGGCGGCTTCAACTGTGTCTCCAGCCTCAGTTATCCCATACAATCTCATGTCGTTTTGATCAGCAGCAATACTCTTAAAAATGTCATTTGGTAGAACGACCTTATGCCAGTCATCAGCTATACCCGTTAATTCTCGCTCGTATTTATAAGTATCCATCTGACTGAATGCCTGGATTTGACAGAGAACAAAAAATATCAATAAGCTATTTCTCATCTGTAAATGTGTGTTTGTATTTGTTGTACATGAATGAAACGATCAGTAAGATCACTCCAAGAGCAATGAAAACGATTGTTTTTGAGATGGTAGTTAGTTGAACCAAATCATAGAAGAACAACTTTACCAATGTTATTCCGAAAACGGTAAATGCGGCAATTCTCAAATAAGCTGTTCTCTTTGCAATCCCTAATGCTACTAAGAATACAGCATATAATCCAGCCAAAATACTCAAGCCTAATTTATCTTGATCTCCAATACTAGCGAGATCTGTCATATTCATAAGCTCAGCACAAAGGATCCATAGAATCGTTGTGTGCATGAATAAGTCAAAGTACATTTTCGCTCCGGTTAAGCGATCTTTGATTCCTTTAAACATCATGAACAATAGGCCTGCAACCAGTGCATATGAAATGTATCTTAAGGCGATACTCATACTGCCATGATTAAAGTAGACATCAGAGGTTCCTCCTTTGTATGACCTCGTTAATTGGCTTAGTTCATAGAGTCCAAGGTTCAAGAAGATGATAATGACAGCCGCCGATAAACTAAGCGCACCAATGCTTAGGGCTCTGCTTTTGATTTTTGCACTGTTCAAGAATAACAGAGCCAAACAGAATGCTAATGAATAGTTGATAGCCCATGCCGTTCTGAACTTGAAGATGTCATCATTAAAAACGAAATAAGGATTTTCAGCACTTGCGCTACTGGCTAAAATCTTTGTTTCGTAGTACATTTTATTAAAGTAAAGATCTAGCTCTAACTTGAATGTAAAGTAAACCACAGCAATAGTCGCAATAGTCAGAAGAGCAGTAAATCCTTGAAGGAGTTCAGGCCTTTCCGTCCTTAATTTTTCTCCAAAACGTGCTTGCTGGTTAAAGTAAAGAATTACGGACAGAGACACACAAACAATGAGAGATGTCAAGAAAGTCAAATTCATTAGAGGATCGTAACTCTCAACCACCGAGGAATTATACGAGTAAAAGTTGAGCCAATCCATAACTAATCCACCAACAGCAATGAGCATTACCGGGTAAGAAAGGAATTCGTAAACTCTTACTCCTTTCGTTCTTCCAATCCAGAATAAGACTAGCGCTTCAATTCCCCAAAGTAAGGTAATCCAAGTTCCGCTTAATTGAACTGGAATAGCAATTGTCAAAAAGGCAAGAACCATTCCTGAAGAAAGATAGAATAGATTTCTATCGGCCAGTTTGGTTTTGTAGAGGATGACACTGACGGCAAAGTGAATGCAAGCCGTTCCTAAAGTAAATAGGCCAACATAATGAACCCCAAGATCGTGTCTGTCTAGCATATTAAAGCAAAGACCATAGAATACTGTTGAGTTCAATATAATCAGAATGATATCTGATTTAACAAACTGCTCTTTCTTGATAAGCTTGTATGCCAAGAAAGTAACGTAAAACAGCAAGAAGAAGATGGTAGCATAACCCATTCCAATTTTGAAGTGATTAGCTGTTTGATAAGGTGCTCCTACGTACCAAATTAGGAATATGATCCAAGTGGCACTAAAGGCAACGTAGTAAAGTGGTTTCCAATCTTTTTTGAAGCCAAGAACAAGGATCCCAGCATTGATAATGGTCATGTATGTGAACAGAGCAAATACATTTCCTGACCCATCACTGAGTAAAATGGGAATAGCATATGAACCAACCAAAGCTATATGTGCTATGATTTGACGGTTGTAATTGATGGCGGCCAGTACTGTAAAAATTGTAAAGAAAATCATCAGTCCAAATGCCACTAATTGCGGAAATATCTCATAAAGACTATAAGCCACAAAGGTGTCAAAGTACATAATGGCAATTGCACCACTGACCAGAACAGCACTAAAGAATTCGTATTTCTTTTTTAATTTGATTCCTACCAAGAGTACACCAACTCCTAAGAAATAACCTAACATTATTCTTGTTAGTGGATTAATCAGATTGTGATCAATAGAGTATTTA
>JBLFXO010000215.1:0-6395 GCA_047609865.1 Arenicella sp. | reverse complement strand
TCATTTTCAATTTAGTCCCGATCTATATTTAAATGCGGGCTGCGAATATAACCCTTCTCCTCGAATTTTAAAAGCTTGCAAGTCTTAAATTTTTGCTAAAAAATGACTTCAAATAAAAAGTGACCCTCTTTTTGACGCATAAGTACAATAATTTGTAGCTTTGATCGAAATTTTTAAGTGGTACTAGCCCGAGTTTATAATTGGCAAACTACCCACCTTTAAAAGACTTTGAGATGAAAACTGTTCAATATAGAGAGGCTTTAAGAGAAGCCATGTCAGAAGAAATGAGAGTAGACGAAAACGTTTTTCTTTTAGGAGAAGAAGTTGCCGAATACAATGGAGCTTATAAAGTTTCTCAAGGAATGCTTGATGAATTTGGCGCAAAACGAGTAATCGATACCCCAATTGCTGAGCTTGGATTCACAGGAATCGCAGTTGGCGCAGCTATGAATGGTTTAAGACCAATCGTGGAATTCATGACATGGAACTTCGCTATTCTTGCAGCTGATCAAATTATTAATGAAGCTGCGAAAATCCTTCAAATGTCAGGTGGACAAATTGGTTGTCCAATTGTCTTTAGAGGTGGAAACGGCACTGCTGGTCAATTAGGCGCTACTCATTCTCAAAGTTTTGAAGCATTTTATGCTCATGTACCAGGTTTAAAGGTGATCACACCTTCTAACCCTTATGATGCAAAAGGACTTTTAAAAGCAGCTATTAGAGATAACGACCCTGTTGTTTTCTTAGAATCTGAAAAGATGTACGGAGACAAAGGAGAAATTCCTGAAGGAGAATACATCATTCCAATTGGAGTTGCTGATATTAAAAGAGCTGGAACTGATGTGACAATCGTTTCGTTTGGAAAAATCATCAAAGAATGTTATGCTGCGGCTGACGAATTAGCTAAAGAAGGAATTTCTGCCGAAATTATCGACTTGAGAACAATCAGACCGCTTGATTATCCAGCAGTTGTTGAATCTGTAAAGAAAACGAATCGTTGTGTGGTTGTTGAAGAGTCTTGGCCATTAGCATCTATCGCTTCTGAGATTTCATATCATCTTCAAAATTATGCTTTTGATCATTTAGATGCTCCGGTAAAAAGAGTAATGCAGTCTGATACTCCATTCCCTTTTAGCCCAAGCTTGATGGCTGAAGCGCTTCCTAATCCTGCAAGAATTATTGCGGCAGTGAAAGCCGTAATGTATAAGTAAATTCTTCATTCATTCTGTTCTAATTGTGATGCACATAAGTTGTGTATATTTCCTTAGATTTTTTATATTTGGAATAAATTAAAACTTATTTTATGAAGAAATTATTATTATCATTAAGTGTCTTGGCTTTTTTAGTGTCATGCGGATCAGAAACTGAACAAGAAGAAAACACAGACCTAACCAACGAGGAAGTAGTTGAAATTGTTGAAGATGCTCCCAAAGACTTAAGCTATACCAGCTTTGACTTATTGAATGAGTTTTCAGAAGGTCAAGAAGAATTTTTAGCAACCTTGGCTGGAAACAATATCACGATTACAAATATCTTGTTTCAAAATGGAGATTTAAACTTAATGATGGCATGGGGATATAATGGAACCAGCATGACGCTCTATTCGAATCCAGAAACAGGGACAGAGCAAATTGTTGACGGAAATGTTTTACCTGCTTATAGTGGGAAAAATTTAAGCCTTGAGTTTACAAAAGCTATCGAAGAAAACTCAATGGATTTTATTCAATTTGAAAATTTATCTGATGAAGACAAATCTTCACAAAGGTACAACACCATGTTTTCTGTATTAGTATCAGGAGATAATATCAAAATGAAAAGTTCTTCATTTTTGACAATTGAAGGGGCAGAAATAATTGAACACGTGAATTTTTAAAAATTTATTAACGATTGATTGAAAAGACTGTCATTTATTGGCAGTCTTTTTTTTATCTCAAGAAAATAGCAAATTTTCCAAAAATAAAATTGATCTTGAAAGATGAATAAGCTTTAAACGATAACAATCAGAGGCTCAAAGAAAATTTTTAACGATCTAAACAGTAAAATTAAAGAGACATCATTAATTCTCAAGATTTTGTAGGTCTTCGTAAATTTCAATAAAACATTGAACTCACCATTAACAATGATTGAAAGTATTCACCGTTTGATCAAACATGAAACTACTGCTCCTAATTCTGTAATTGAATTATTATCTAACACCGTCATTGGTACGGAGGGATCATTGTATCAACTTTTAGATACGCCGACAAAAGTTCATCAACTTCATAAACCTCATTTCTTATTCATTGAGCGAAATGAAAAAGCAATTGGTAATGTCACCATTTGTGAACGAGAAGTTCAATTAAACAACTCTCAGCAAGACACATTATATTTACGGTATTTCGCCTTCGACCAAATTTTTCAAGGCGGAAAAGATAAAGGGAACGCAAACTCAAACTTTCACACCTATCTCAAAAAGCTTTTTGAAACAAGTAATTACAATCCGGTTGACGCCGAAAACAAGAAGAGTGTATACTGGGCCTTTATAGATCCTCAAAATGCTCGCTCGCTCAACATGAATTCCTTGCTTGGCTTTGAAACAATTGGAACATTCAAAACCACAGCTTTTTCAAGAGTTAATCCAAAATCAAATTCACAGGTTTTTAAAATAACACAGGCAGACAAAGAAGAAGTTAGGGGACTTGCGGCTGGGTTTTATTCTAATTTCGATTTCTATTCAGAAGTGCATCTTTTTGACAATGATGATTATTATGTTTTCAAAGAAGATGGCCAAATTGTAGCGGGAATCCAAGCCAATCCCATTCACTGGAAGATTAAATCTCTCCCAGGAGCATCAGGTAAGTTCTTAATGAAAGCGGCACCATTTATTCCAAGAATCCGAAAACTTATTAATCCGAAAAGTCATAAATTCTTAGCTACTGAAGGATTGTTTTGGAAAAAAGGACACGAAGATAAAGTTGAAGCCTTATTAGAAGGGGTACTCTCAAAGACACAAAGAAATTCTCTATTAATTTGGACAGATCATAACAATGCCATGTTGGATAAGTTAGAAGTCAAATGGGGTTTTATTCAAAAGTCGAAAAAAGATAACCGCATCAATATCGTTGCGAAGTTCAATAAATACGGGGCCTGCGAAATTGAGAACATCAAAGAATCAAAAAAGTACCTGAGTGGATTTGATATGACTTAATTGTCTCAAAAATGCAACCATTGCCTCATTATTCTCATCATTAAAAGAAACAGCTGTTATGTTCAAAAACTACCTGTCAATAATCCTATTACTTCTTATTTCAAATTCTGTTGGAGCTCAGACTTATTATACTGGCTGGGACAATGCAGATGAGCTTGCCGGCTGGAACCAAGTACAAAAAGGTGATATGGGGTTTTATGAATGGACTTTTGATAACACTTCGTCAGTTAGCCCAAGTAGTTCTTTAGCTCATTTCTATCCTGTTGGCGGATCAGTCCCCACAGATGACTGGTATATTTCGCCTGTTTTTGATTTTTTTGGAGGAGGTCAAATTGACACACTTTGGAATAACTATAGCGGATTTGGGACACCAATGGCTGGTGATTCAATAGCACTCTTTCTTTTAGCCGGTTCTGCTGATCCATACTTAGCAACCAAAACCATACTTTTCAGTTTTACTGATTCAACGTATAATACTGATGGGGTTTGGAGAAAAGACTCCAACATAACTATTCCTGCTACTACTGGAAATTCTTATTTAGCTTTTAGATATTATACTACCAACAACTGGCTGGATGTCAAATTCGATAATTTGCACGTAAGTTATACTCCAAGTGGATCTGCAATAAATGAATCTTCTAATTCTTCAGCTTTGAATATTTACCCTAACCCATGCACAGATGTCTTAAATTATTCGCTTGATCTAGTTTCAGAACAGATAAAATCTATCTCAGTTATAGACATTACTGGCAAAGTTGTTTTGATGAATGCGAATTCAAAGACGAGCTTAGATGTTTCAGGACTTGAGCGTGGTCACTACTTTATTAAAATAGTGACTGAGAGCGATATTCTAACAAAGTCGTTTGAATTGAAATAACTACTTCTTCGGTAAGAATTTCCATTTTTTCATGTCAAATGTCTGCTTAGTTAGTAGTGCCATTGTTTCAGCACCAGCTGCCATACCGCCTATCTCTAGCCAATTTAGAACAGTGAGTTTTTCACCAATATGAGTTGATGTCGTTGCCATAAATGCTAGACCTGAGCCAAGAAAACATAAAGAGCCAGTCAGCATTAGAATTTTCCTTTGAACACTGGCATCTGAAGATAAAATCTCTACCTTATTAATTTCACTAAATTGGATTGTCTTATGAACTTTAGTCGCGTTGATCAATGAATCCAGCAATTTATCCTTCTTTTTTCTACTGATGTCTTGCTTCATTATTTGATTGACATCTGAGGTATCATAGCTGTAATATGAAAAGACGATTTCAGATTCATGAACCTCTACTATCCTTCCATTTCTTTTGCTCATCCCTTCTTCGTACATTCTACATGCAACAGGTAATTTCAATTTTACTTTTCTCTTGGATGATGTTTTTTGCAAAAAGATAAATGATTTCTCTTTGTCATTTGCAATAGATGCCATGGTGAAAAAACAAAAACTAAAAAGGAGTAGAAAATACTTCATTCTATTCCTAAGTTAAATAATCTGATGAAATTGCCCTATTTTAGCGGAGTGAGAAATCTTCTTTTTTCGATTATTGTGTTGTGTAGCTGTGGGAGTGATAGCCATTCTCAATCAATACTCACGCCTTCTGACAGCTTGAATAAAGGTAGATTAATCGGAGTTTCAGCAACAGGAGCAGCTGCATGGGCGGGCTCAATTTCTGCATTGTATTTTGTTTGGTACAAGGATTTTCCTAAGTCTGGTTTTCATACCTTCAATGACAGTCACGAATGGCAACAAATGGACAAAATTGGCCACATGTACAGTTCACTTCAATTCGGACGTTTTGTAGGTGACCTCTATGAATGGACGGGTTTAGATCACAAAAAATCATCTTTAATTGGCGCAGGGTTTTCAATTGGATACATGACAACTTTCGAATTGCTGGATGCGACTAACGAGCAGTGGGGTTTCTCTTGGTCTGATGTTGGGTTTAATACACTTGGCACCTTAACATATTGGAGTCAGGAGTATTTTTGGAACAAGCAGTATGCTCATTTAAAGTTCTCTTCGCATCATTCGGGACTTGCCGAATATCGTCCAAACGTATTAGGAAATAGTTTTGCTAGCAGACTGCTTAAAGATTACAATGGCCAGACTTACTGGTTGAGTTTTAATCCCATTTCTTGGTTTAATGAGGATTCAAAATTCCCAAAGTGGATTAATCTCTCTTTAGGATATGGAATAGAGAATCAGTTGATTGGTGATGGCGGAACATACGTGGTAGCGAATAACAATGAGCAATTATCATTCACTCCTTATAGACAATTCTATTTATCGCTAGATGTAGATTTTGAGGCAATCAAAACAGATAAGAAATGGCTAAAATTAATCTTTAGAGGTCTAAACTTTATTAAGGTTCCCTTTCCTGCTCTAGAAGTATCTCAAGGTAAATTGAGCTTCAAACCGCTTTACTTTTAATCTTCTTTAATGATTGAAAATCCTGCTGCAGTCTTATCAAGTCTGTAAATACCAAAACTTTTATTTGGTGTTTCACTTTCAAGCATACACATGCCTGTGCGCTCAATTTTTTTAACGAAAACTTTGATCTTATTTGACCCCATAAACTCGTAGCTTCCTGTTACACTTCTAAAGCAATCATTACCACAAGAAGCAGAATAATTAGTACTAAAAGTTGAATCAGTAAACGTGATAAAATTTCCCCATCCGAAATAGGGATCGGCACTGCTATTTTGAAGAAGGCGATATGCTGTAATTGAGTCAGCGCTAAATACATTAAAATCAGATTTCCAGTTGATTCCTACTAACTCACTTTTTAAGATTGGATCTTTCGTTTCGCTTTGAGAAAACGAAACTGAACTTGCGATAAGGGCAAGAATAAGGAACAAAGATTTCAGCATATCAATTTTTAATTGATACAACAATACAACGAATTGGTTCATTCATGAAAGAATCCTGCTAAAAACTTCTCTTCCACTTCGCCGAGTGTATCGTAAACCTCTTGCAAATCCATTGATGTTACCAATTTGGTTCTGAAGGGCTTGAAATTTGGAATTCCTCTGAAATAGTTAGAGTAATGTCTTTTCATCTCATTTAAACCCAAAATTTCACCCTTCCATTTGATAGACATGTCAATGTGCTCTTTTGTTACTGCAACTCTCTCTGAGATATCAGGTGGTGTTCTGTGAGTGCCATCCTTAATAAATTGTTTAACCTCATTAAAAAACCAGGGATTACCTA
>JBLFXO010000214.1:0-6408 GCA_047609865.1 Arenicella sp. | reverse complement strand
TTGCTGTTGTCTTCTCTTTAATAGGAGTTTTATTGGGCGAAGTTATTTTCCAAATGGATTTCGTTATTATGATGACAATGATAGGAATCATATCTCTGGCTGGAGTAGTAGTGAACAATGCTATTGTATTGATTGACTACACCAACTTGTTGAGAAAGAGAAAAAGAGAGGAATTAGGTCTTGGAGAATTCGATATACTGCCTTTAGAACACATCAAAGAAGCTATTGTTTCTGCAGGTAGAACAAGGTTGAGGCCCGTTCTTCTGACGGCAATCACAACGGTTTTAGGGTTATTTCCTTTGGCATTAGGGTTGAACATTGACTTTATGTCGTTACTCTCTGAATACAATGCTAACTTCTACATAGGAGGTGATAACACGATATTCTTTGGACCTATGTCTTGGACAATAATCTTTGGATTAACGTTTGCTACCTTCTTGACGCTTGTGATTATTCCGATAATGTACTTACTGTTTTACAGGTTCAAATTGTGGTTGCACAAGATTACTAAGCAACAATTGAGAACGAATTTGAGATAGATACTATTCTAGATAAAGCATCTAGTTTATTTGGTTAAAATAGTAGAAGCCTTGTTCACTAATGTGAGCAGGGCTTTTATTTTATTCCATTGTTTTGTTGCACATCTCTCATTAAAGCCATCTTGATCATCTTCCCCGAATTAACACAATATAATATTTGCGAAAGCAAATCTCTCCTCCAAACAGGAGGATTACTGCGCAGCGAAAAGCCGGGAGGGTGGCGGTGGTTTATTAAGTCTTTTAAGGTCAGCCCGGAAAGTAAGTAACAACTTATTTTATCCCATGTCTATTGAACAGAACGTATCCAAAGCTTAACTGAAAAGTTAAGGGTCTAATGATAGTTTCACTGTCGGTGTAATTGACAGTTGCTCTGAGAGGACCAATAGGAGAGTGATAAATCACTGAGACACTTGCTAATCCAAAACGACTTGCAAAGTATTCGCTGTCTACTGCCTGACCATTGCTTTCTAAAATCCTAACTATTGGCTGAAAGATGTAAGCCTCTAATCTGATATCTACGTAATCCTTTATAGAGAATACATTCATCAAGCCTCCTCCCAAGTATTTGTTTGATCTGAAATCGTCAAAAAAGGCCAAATGGGAATCAGGTGTCGGTCTAAAAGCGTGAGCACTTAAGATACTTGATTTATAATTTTGAAAATAAGGCTGAATAGAATAAACACCTTCAGCCATTATCCCTAAACGATAAACTCCTTTTTTCATGAAGTAATTCGTGTAATGAACTTTAAGGAATGCCCAGTTTCTGAAGGTCTTCGAAGGGATGTCATTGATTGCAGTTGAACCAGGAGTAGCTTCTTCAATACCATGTATGAATCTAGCTTCTGCCTGGAATTTATAACCACCAGACGCCCATTGCTTTCTGTTCAAAGAATTAATTGAGAATTCAAGACCTGGAGAATAGAATAAGAATTCAGTAACATCTGTCGTGTCTTTATTTGTGAAATCATCAATCTGGTAGTACTCGTCTGTGTTTCTACCAAAAGCAAAGTTGGCTGAAAACTTGCTCTTTTTTGATGTCGCGAGATTATAAGACATACCTGTAAACATCTCATTTTGGATAATGAACGAGGGCTGGACGTCCTCAAAGAAAGTGGCCAAACTTCTGAAATAATCCCATCTATTCATTACAAACATTGGTTCGATATAAGAGATAGAACGAGTTGGTAAAAAGAATTTTAGCCCCACTTTTACAGATCCATAAAATTTACCAAAGTAAGCGTTAGCATATGCTGTATAGGGGGTTAACTGAAAATCTGAGTAACTGATAGAGAGAAAACCAGTATTTACAGGCCTTGATGAGTAATGCCCGCCAAAAGCTACCCTCAACGGTTTCTCTTTCTTTACTACTAGGTTGAGTCGCTGAGTTGAATCGGTCAGATAGGTCAAAGTCGGGAATAAGGATCTAATGTGTTCAGATTGATATAGTTTGAGGTACCGCTTCTTCAATACATCATATGTCAATATTTCATTCTTCTTGGTCCTTATCAACTTACTCTCAATGTATCTGGCTTGATCCTTCTTTACTTTTGTCGCGTTTATTTCTGATATTCCAATGTCTTGTCCTTTTGCTTTATAGCTCTCTCTTGCCTTCGCTCGTTCTTCTTTTGTAATCCTCATATCTACAGATTCTTTAATAGAATCCATCTTCGCCATGGTTGCATTGTATCCTTCATCAATAGCCTCTTTAATTTTATCAAATTCAAAGGTTCCCATCTGAGTCAGTTCAGGTGTAATGATAAGTCCCGACTCACAAGGCAATGAATAGTTTGAATGTGATGAGAACATATTTCTTACCTGAGACATTAAGTCATCTTCAACCGGAGCAGGCTCATTATATGAAACGTTACTTCCGATAATGTAGTCAGGGTCAAACTCATTGTACATATTCTCAGCTGGAAAATTGTTATACAATCCGCCATCAAACATTAATACTCCGTCAATTTCAATAGGATTAATAAAGAATGGATAAGTCATGGATGCCCTCACCGACATATTCAAGTTTCCAGACTTGAACATGATAGATGTTTTTGTCACAATATCAGATGCCACGCAACGATAAGGAACAAAAAGGCTATCGTAATTATTATGAGACTGAGGAGAGTTGGTTCCCAATATCCCCATCATTTTTAAATCTAAAAAAGTAGGATTCAATACGTTTGTAGCTAAAGCTTTTTGAAAAATGGAATCTTTTGAAAGCCTTAAAGAGAAAAGACTCGCGTCCTCATCCGGTTCTTCAATGTAGTACTTGAATTCATCTTCTATGGTCCCGCTTGAGATTACTTCAAATGATTCTGAAAGAACCAAATCTTCGATTTCTTGAGGTGAATAACCTGAAACATATAAACCCCCGATCAGCGCCCCTGCTGAAGTTCCTGTGATATAATCTATTGGAATGTCATTTTCTTCAAGCGCCTTCAAAACGCCAATATGAGCGAATCCAATAGCGCCACCACCACTTAAAACCACACCAACTTTTTGTCCAAAAGAAAGATTGGTAATCAGGATAATAGATATTAATAAGGCAACTTTTTTCACTACGAAGTCAAAAATAGGGAATCCAAATCAATTCGCATACCTATAAGTACGTGTCAAATTGTATCTTTGCCAAAAATTGGAGTATGAAAATTGTAGCTAAAACCCTTTATGGATTTGAAAATGTACTTGCTGATGAGTTGAAAGCACTTGGAGCAAAATCAATCACCGTGGGTAATAGAGTGGTGGAGTTTGATGGAGACAAGAAAATGCTATATACTACCAACTTATGGCTGAGAACGGCTATTTCTGTATTACTGCCAATCAAATCTTTTAAGTTTAGAGACGAGCATGACTTGAAACGCGAATTTGGAAAATTTAATTTTAGCGAATACATGTCACCAGACAAAACCTTTGCCGTTAAAGGGGCCGTGAACTCGCCTGAGTTTACTTACACTAAATATCCAATGTTATTATTGAAAGATGCAGTTGCTGATTTCTTTAACGACAAGTTTGGACAAAGGCCTTCTGTAGATATTAAGAGTCCTCAAGTTGTTTTTGATATTCATATTTCTCAAAATGATTGTACTGTTTCTATCAATAGTTCTGGTGCACCATTGTTTCAGAGAGGATATAGAAAAGGGACGGGTTTAGCTCCACTTAACGAAGTTGTTGCCGCAGGATTAATCTATCTTTCAGGATGGGATATGAAATCTAACTTTGTAGATATCATGTGTGGTTCAGGTACTTTACCTATTGAAGCTGCTTTAATGGCTAACGGAATTCCCTCTAACATTTCAAGAAAGTCTTATGCCTTCATGAATTGGCCAGATTTTGATAAACAAATGTGGAATGACATTTATGAGGCTGCACCAAAAATCCCTAAGAGAGATTTAGGATTTACCATTGTTGGTTCAGATACTGACGGAGACGTTATTCTTAAGGCTAGAGAAAATGTAAAAGCCTTGCCTTTGAGTAAGACGCTTTCTTTTGAAGTGAAAGATTTTAAAGATGTTGTTCCTCCTGAAGATGGTGGAACTCTTATTTGTAATCCTCCTTATGGAGAACGTTTAGATGATTTCGCAGTTTGGGATGTTTATAAAGACATGGGAGACTTCTTCAAGAAGACCTGCCCAGGTTATACGTGTTGGGTAATGAGTTCAAACTTTGATGCTTTAAAGAGAATTGAGTTAAAACCTTCTAAGAAAATTCAAGTTTACAACGGATCTTTAAGTTGTGATTATAGAAGATACGACATCTTCAAAGGCTCTCTGATAGAGCATAAGTACGGTGAGAAAAAATAATGCAGCATTCACTCAAATATACTCTTGAACAATTAGATCGAGAATTAAAATTTGAGACTTCACGAAGTGGAGGTAAAGGTGGACAGAATGTCAATAAAGTAGAGACAAAGGTAGATGTACTCTTCGATTTGGAGGCGACTACACTTTTTACTTATTATCAAAAAGAACGTTTAAAACGTAATCTTCATAATAGAATTTCAAATGGTGTAATCAGACTCAGTTGCTCTGAAACTCGGTCACAATTACAAAACAAAGAGATTGTCGTTGAGCGTTTAAAGGTTTTGCTTGAAGATGCTCTCAAAGTTCAAAAGAGAAGAATTCCAACCAAGATTTCTAAAAGGAAAAAAGCTAAAAGGTTGGACAATAAAAAGGCTCACAAAACGAAGAAAGAGAATAGAAGAAAGCCGAGAGGGGATGATTATTGATTCTCCGTTAATTTCAATCTCTTTTCAGTATAACTAATCGCCACCCAATAATGGAAAAGTGAAAAGGCGAATAGGAAAATGAAGGCCATCAGTAATACCGCACCAACAAAGCCAAATTTCAGCCAAATAGTCGCATCTCTGGAAACCCCGTTGATAGATAATCGGCTTGCAGAGAAAACAGAGATGCTCATGATAATCCAAATGAGACCCACTATGGCAGGGATAACACGGTTACAGTTGTATTGAATTTTTATTTTGCCATTATTTATTTGACCTCGAATTTTTACTCGATTTATCTTCATTTGCATTGAGAAAGCACCTATTTCAAACTCATTTGGACTAATGACCTTTCCGTAATACAAGTTTTTGTTGATGAGTGAAATTGCGAATTTCTTTGGTTCAATCTGACTTACTTCATCTAACAATTCAGAATCAGATAATTGGGAAGTGTACTCTTTCTTTTTTCTAAGTAATCCCATAAACAATTATTAAAACTTCTTAGCAAAAAACTGCCAAACAGGATCTTCTGGTGGGTCAGCAATAATTACTACTGGCTCCAGCTTTACAGGATGAACAAATTCAATCTTTCTTGCCAACAGATGAATAGATCCATCCTTATTTGATCGCTTAGCTCCGTATTTAAGATCTCCTTTAATAATAGCTCCAACTCCATGTAGTTGAACTCTAATTTGGTGATGGCGTCCTGTCTTTGGCTTTACCTCAATCAAATGATAAGTATCTGATTGACCTAATACCTTATACGTAAGTTCTGCTTCTTTTCCTTGACCATTTTTAACAACATAACTCTTGTTCTGCTTTTCGTTTTTCTGAAGCCAATCGTTGAGTAAGCCTACTTTTTGAGCGGGAGCCTTTTCAGTGACAGCCCAATATGTTTTTTGGATATCCTTCTCAGCGAACATCTTGTTCATTCTCGTCAAAGCCTTTGAAGTTCTTGCGAAGATTACGATTCCTGATGTTGGGCGGTCTAACCTGTGGACTGTGCCGAGATAAACATCACCCGGCTTGTCGTATTTTTTCTTGATGTACTCTTTTACAATTTCATTTAGGGGTGTATCGCCCGTTTTATCACCTTGTACGATATCACCTGAGCGTTTATTGACAACAATTAAATGGTTATCTTCATAAATGACTTGTAATGTTGAACTAGTACTGTTCATTGTCGTTAGGGAAATCTCCTGATCTTACATCCTTAATATATGACTGAAATGAATTGAACATCTCTTCATATAAATTATTGTACTTTCTTAAAAATCTTGGATTGAAATCATTGTTGATTCCAAGCATATCATGACTTACAAGCACTTGTCCGTCAACTCCGTTTCCGGCTCCAATTCCGATTACTGGTATTGTTAATGCTTCAGCAACTTGTGTTCCAAGCGCAGCTGGAATCTTTTCTAATATCAAAGCAAAACATCCAGCTTCTTCTAATAATTTAGCGTCAGAAATTAATCTTTCAGCTTCATCTTCTTCTTTCGCTCTTACGGTATAAGTTCCGAACTTATAAATTGATTGAGGTGTTAAACCTAGATGGCCCATTACTGGAATACCTGCAGTCAAAATTCTTTCAACAGATTCAATCACTTCTTTTCCACCTTCTAGCTTCACTGAGTGTCCGCCAGTCTCTTT
>JBLFXO010000213.1:0-6414 GCA_047609865.1 Arenicella sp. | reverse complement strand
CAAGAAGCGGAGACCTTCAAAAAGGAGCTGAATGAACGCAAAATTTGGTTTGAGTATGATACAAGTGAGGTGAAAAATAGATATCCTAATTTACCAGGAGCTGTTCCTTATGAAACTATTCATCTATTTGGAGTACCTGCAATTCACTTTAAGAAAGCTCAAAGAGCCAACTACATGGTATCTGCAGCACATAGAAAACCTATAATTAAATATAGATTTTTACGTTATGCTCTTTTAACTGTTTTCTTTGGAATGCTGACTTTGGGCATTGTTGGATATGTAAAGAATCAACAAAAACTGAAAGAAAGAACTGAGGAACTTAGAAACGAATAATGTATTTTTAGACAATGAATTTTTTCAAGCACACAATTACTTTTGTCATCCTATTAATTGGGGTCAATGCCACAGCTCAAAGAGGATCTGCGAAATTCGGAATGCAGTATAAGCCTATTATACCCAATTCAATCATTGGTTTTTACGAGCAAGAATTTAACAATGGGGTTTTTGAATCAACAGTAAAACAAAAATTTGGAAATTCATTCAGTATGCTTATCAATGTTGGATTATCAGATCGATTGGCCTTGGAGACAGGAATTGGATTTACCCAAAGAAATTTCAATTTAGACTATGCTGTTCCCGATTCAGGATACACAGCTACAGGTGATGTTAGAGTCGTTAGCTATGAGATCCCCTTGAACCTTATGGTGTTCATTCGGCTATCTGACGAAGTGTATATGAATACTTCTTTAGGTCCGGCAATGACTTTCTTTCCTTCGGATGTACAAACTTTTATTCCAATAGATGCCAATGAGCGTTTTCAGCAAGAAGGGGCATATAGGTCTAAAATTCAAGGAGCACTGAATGCCAATGTTGGCTTCGAATATCGAACTAAAAAATCTGGAACATTTTATCTTGGCGGTTCTTATCACCTGCCGTTCACTCCTATTATGACATTCGCAATGTCATATGAGTATTCAACCAATGCAAACATCCTTGCAATAGACAACATCAGAGGGTCTTATTTGACTGTAGATTTGCGCTATTACTTCAATGAGAATAAGGATAAGTAGTAGTAATTCTTCTGAAAATTTCGTATCTTTTTTTAATTACGGATTGAACGCCCTCCGTTTGACAATCTCAAAATCCAATAAAAATGGAACTTAGGCGCCGTATTCACGTACTAATTTGAAGAATACTTTTATTTTAAGGAATGCTTTATGAAAATAATCGCATCAGTTTGCAAAACTATTGTTCTAGCTTGCTTTTTCTTGCTTGGGTTAAATTCCTTTTCGCAAGGTAGTAAGCTTAGTTCGAAGGGTGAGCAGTTTCTGAACAAGGAAGATTTTGATGGAGCCAGAGAGTATCTTCAGAATCTAGATGACGATACGAAGGAAAGTGATCCCCTTTACAATTACTACATGGGCATGGTGTATTTCTATACGCCGGAGTTGAAAATTGACGCATTAGACTATTTACAGGCATATGCCATTTCAGCCGATTCAGCCCAAATAGAGCATTACGGGCATCATCATATTTATTACTTGCTCGCAAAAATGTATCATCTAAAATACAGGTTTGATGATGCCATTCCTGTTTATGAAACGTTCATTAGAAAAGTGAACAATTCGCCTAATTTACCAGAAAATGGGAAGGCCAAAATCACTAGACAGGCCGCAAGAGACATTGAGCATTGTAAATTCGCTAAGATTGCGATTAAGAACCCTCGTAATGTCATCATTGAAAGTCTAGGAGACTCCATTAACACAATATATCCAGAGTATGCCTCAGTAGTCTCGCAAGACGAAAAACAATTGATTTTCACATCCAGAAGACCCGACACTAAAGGAGGAAATCTCGCCAAAGAAGGTGGAGGGTTTTATGAAGACATCTATAAAGCAGACTTAGCAAAAGGAAGTCTGTTCGAAAGAAGGAACAGAATGTCTGACTCCACGAGAAGTTCGTTCTTCAACCTCGTTACTGATTTTGAATATGCCAATTTCCACTCAATGAGTGATGAAGTCAATAGTACAAATCATGACGGAAGTATTCAGTTGGACAAAAATGACAGAATCCTCTATTTTTATCATGATGCGGACATTTGGCAAATTGACACGAAATCTGAACTAACCGCTGAGGCAGAAAAAATGGGTGTTCATGTCAATTCTGATTATCATGAGCCTTCAATATTCTTTAGTTATGACGGTAAAAAACTTTTCGTTGTATCAGATAGACCAGGAGGTTATGGTGGCCTAGACATCTATGTTTCAGAAAATATTGGAGGAGATCAATGGAGTGAACCAAAAAATTTGGGCCCAGAAATCAATACAGTATTTGATGAAGATGCTCCCTATTTAGATCCAGACGAAAAGACTTTATACTTCGCTTCTAAAGGTCACTCAAGTATGGGAGACTTCGATATTTTCAGATCAGTTTTAACAGATACAACTTGGTCTAACCCAGCAAACTTAGGATTCCCTGTGAATACACCTGCAGATGATATTTACTTCACAATGACCCACCGTTACAATAGAGGTTATTATTCATCTGCCGATTTAAACGGTAAAGGTGATATGGACTTATACCGTATTACATTTTCTGATGAAAGAGATCCCGTTGCCGAATTGATTGGATTAGTAAAAAAAGGCGACAAATTGATTCCAGCTAAATCAAAGATCACATTGATGACGGTTGATGGAGAAGAGATCATAACGAATGAAACTAACGATACTGAAGGGGATTACTTCATGCTATTGGGGCATGGTAAGGAATATAAAATGATTGTAGAAACGGAAGAATTTGCGGCATATGAAAGAATATTTTCTATACCTGAACAACAAGAGTATTTTCAATTGTATCAAGAAGTTCATCATGTACACTTACTAGATGATGATGGAGAAATTATAGGTCAACAAATAACAGTATTCAATGCATTTGGAGATCCAGACACATCCTCCACCATATATAATGAAGAGACGCTAATTGAAATACAAAAAATCAAAGATGACGAAGGAATTAAAGGCGGTGTCTTTGCTATGAAGGAGATTCGATTTTATATTACTGCTGATTCTTTGAGAAAAAAAATGGCTGATAATCTTATTTTAGATTTTGATATTGGAGAAGATGTCAATGTTTATTTCTTAAAAGATGATGCGGCAGACAAATTTAAATTCGGTACATACGAATTATATGAAGGATCAATTGCGAGAAAAGATTTCTTAAGTGAAGAGGATTTAGTTATAGAATCTGAATCATTAGATATTGCAGCTCCAATCATTACCCCAGAAGGAACCATAGCGGCAGAAACTATTGGCGGTTTATTCTTCACAGTACAAATTGGTGTGTATTCTAGAGACGTTCCTCATTCTGCTCTATTCAATCTTAAGCCCATAGTGACTAAACAAACTTCAAATAATAAGTTTAGATATTCAACAGGAGCTTTTAACTCCGTTTCAGAAGCGACAATCAGAAAAGATAAAATTGTTGGTATTGGTGTAACAGATGCATTTGTCACCGCGTATTATCAGGGTGAACGAATTAGTATTACAAAAGCTCAAGAGCTCATATCCTCTGGTGTTCAAACAACTGCCGGTCGGGGAAAATAGAAATCAACTCTCGGAAACTTGATCTTTTTTTGCTTCCCACTTTCTTAGCATTCTTGCAGTTTGACCTACCAAATTCTTTTTGAAAAATCTAGTACCTCCAAGAACAGCACCTTTAAATCCCAAAGCTTGTTTCGCCCATTTTCGTAGGTTAAAATCATCTTTGTGTGAAACAATCAAGCCATCTTGAATTTCGAATATCGCGCTAATTTTGTTGTGGACTTTTCTGCCTGTAACAGAGAAATTATAAAATGCCTCCCATGAAGCGGTTCCGTTCTCATTTGCCAAATCAACATTAGAAAACTTCACCACAAATTCTTTACCCTTTTGGCTTTCTAACAACATTCGCCACATATTTGATGCGTGAATGCCTTTAAGTTCTCCAAAGGCCGGGTCTTCAAAAGAAATATTCTCCGAATAGCACTCAGCCATGCCTTCGGCATCTAAATTTGAAAAAGCAGTATAAAATTTCTCTATCACATTCATAAGACAAATCTACTTTTTTAAAACCAATCTAAACTATCACTTGTTATATCCTTAACCTATACCAATCCCCCATCACAAAGAATATCAAGAAGTTATAGGATAAGTTTATCTGGACTTGTTAACAATTAGGAATGCAATTTTTAATTATGATTTGCTATCAATACTGTCTCAACTTTATTACATTTGTTGTTAAAATAAAAACACATGAAAAGAATCGTACTATTATTAGCCCTTTGTCCTATGTGGGCAGGAGCCCAAGTTACTGTCCTTACGGAGGACTTTGACGCTTACACAGCCGGAAATTATGCTGGATTAGAATCTTCAATTATGGATACATGGTCACTCACTCCAGGTGGAGCAGATGACTGTTTAATTTCTGATACACAAGCATCTAGCGGAGCAAATTCAATTAACATTGTCGGTCAATCAGGACCAATTGATGCCTTAGTCGTTTTTCCTTCTTCTTACACTGCAGGTCAAATTCGTTTCTCAATGAAACTTTTTATTGTTGCAGGCTCAGCTGGATATTTCAATTGTCAAGAAAGCACTGCTCCTGGTTTAGGATGGAAATGTGATGTCTTCTTTGACAACGCAGGAGGTGGATATGTTGCTGCCGCAGGTTCACAAGGGCCAGCTTTCACTTACACTCCTGACTCATGGATGGATGTTGTGGTTGATGCTGACTTAAGTGCAGATCAAGGAACAGTAACTATTGACGGTAATGTTGTTCATACTTTTGTATGGTCAACAGGAGTAGCTGGTGATGAAACTTTCGCAAGATGGGGTGGACTTAACCTTTATGCTTACGGACCAAATGATGAAGCAGCTGATTACTACATTGATGATATCATCTTAGAAGATTTGACTGACTATACTACTGTAGATGAGTCTTATTTATTAGAATTCTCTGTATATCCTAATCCAACTGCTGGAGACTTCACAGTTCAATGGGGTAATGATGAGTTATTTGATGTAAACATCACTGATTTAGCTGGTAAAACTGTTTACACGCAAACACAAGTGACTTCAAAGTCTATCATTAATCTTGATTTAACTGCAGGAACTTATATAGTAAACTTGAACAACGATTCTAACCAAATGGTTGAGAAGCTTGTTATCAAGTAATAACATTAATTAAAAAGCCTCCTATTGAAAAATAGGAGGCTTTTTTATGCCCTATATTTTGATAGTATATTTATAATTCAATTCCGTAATGGGCTAGGATCAATCCCTTAAAATCAGATTTTAACATTGGGTTGGACGCCATAAATGAATCAAAGTTTTCATGATTATTCAGGGCATTTAACTTTGCTACTAACTTTACGGCAGCTACCGTGAGATCTAAGTTAAAGATTGACTCGGCACCCACATGCTTGGTGTACTTCATAATCATCACAGTAACCATTTGAATGGCTCTTATCTCACCCAGATGATGAATCTGAAGCCAAGCGAGCCTTAGATGCGCTTCATGAGTAAACTGAGCCTCCTCTAAGGTGCAATCTTTAAATGACTTGATAAAAGCATCATCTGAAAGTTCTTTGTGCTGTTCAATCATATTTTCTTTGCCGCAATGGCATAAACCATTGGTAATTTGTTTCCCATATTTTCAATTCTATACTTGCGCTCAGCAACTTTAATGGTTCCGCTAAAGCAATCGTATGGAGAGTAATCAAACTCTTGCATCTTCTCAATCTGCAATCCATTGTTAATTAAGGCAGTGATAATAGAACTCATACTGTGGTTCCAGCTTATAGATGTTTTCTCAAAATCAGCTTCTCTATCTGCATAGGTTCCTTGATTTGTTTCTACAATAGCATCAGCTTTGAAGTAGTTATAATGCACTTTCTTAAAATCGTCATCAAACATCCAGAGAGTCGGATGAAAGTCAGCCATGATAAATTGACCGCCCTTCTTCAGGTATCTGGAAACCAAAGCTCCCCATTTCTCAATATCAGGCAGCCAGCCTATTGTTCCGTAAGAAGTGAAAACAACATCAAATTTTTGATGTAAATGATTAGGCAAATCAAACAAATCACAACAGATGAATTTGGTATCTTGATTTAACTTCTTCGCCAAATCAACTCCCGCATTGATTGCCGCATCTGACAAGTCTACCCCCGTAGCCTGAGCTCCCATTTTTGAAAACTGTATTGTATCTTGGCCAAAATGACATTGCAAATGCAATATTGATTTGCCTTTAATGTCTCCGAGAAGATTTAGTTCAATATCATTTAATGGATTTCTGCCATTCAAAAATCCATCTACATCATAAAATCCAGATGTCAAATGCGCCGCCGTCCTCTTATTCCAAGAGGCTTTATTTACTTCT
>JBLFXO010000212.1:0-6512 GCA_047609865.1 Arenicella sp. | reverse complement strand
AGGAAAGATGACTTCTCTCACTTCATTAGTTCTCTCAAAAAATAAAATAGCGACTCTCCCAGAATCAATATGTGATTTAAAATCATTAGAGTCTTTAGATGTTTCAGAGAACCAGCTAACAAAACTTCCTGATTATTTTGGGAATCTTTCGACACTATCCACTTTAGATATTAATGAAAACAATCTAACTGAGCTTCCGAAGTCAATTTCTAATTTGACGAGTCTATTACATTTAGGATTGAGTGATAACAACTTGACAACATTACCAGCTGGCATGATGTTGATGTCTAACCTTTCTTATTTACATATTGAAGGAAATAAGTTTTCGAAAGTTCCGAAGCCGATTTATCAAATGAAAGGATTGACAGATTTGAGTATTGGTCACAACAATCTAAAATCATTGGGAGAAAAAATTGGAGATCTTTCTAAACTTGAATATTTAGATGCTGAGGACAATCAAATGTCTAAACTCCCTAAGAGTATTGGCAAATTAAAAGCTTTGATATCCTTACATGTAGAACACAATCAACTAACTGAATTACCTGAGAACCTTGGAGACATGACAAGCTTGAGTACTTTCAATTGCAAGGACAACCAAATTATTTCTGTTCCGAGTTCAATTGGAAAACTTACAAACTTATATGAGCTTTACATGTCAGCTAATGGCCTAGTAGTATTGCCGGAATCATTTGGTGATATGAAAAGCTTGAGTAAATTAAACTTGGAGGATAACTTCTTGACTGCACTCCCCTCTTCTATTGGGAAGCTTACCTTATTAGAAGATTTATATTTAGGAGGAAATCAGATAACTGAACTTCCTGATGAAATTGGAAAATGTACTTCTTTATTAAGAGTTGACTTTTCTAGAAATCAAATCTCTAAAATTCCTGAGACAATTGATGGCCTTTCTCATTTATCTGAATTAAACTTGAGAGAGAATCAAATTGAATCTTTACCAAAAGAAATTGGGGCTCTCACTGAACTTACAGAATTAAGTTTAAATGAGAACCTATTAACTAAATTACCGAATACAATTGGGAATTTGAATAATCTAACTAGTCTAAGTTTAGATGGGAATTTGTTGACTGAATTACCAGAAGATTTCGGGGACCTAAGCAATTTAAGAAGACTTTACTTACAAGGAAATCAACTAAAGAAATTACCTAAAAGCTTTATCAATCTTAAGAACTTAGCTTATTTAAATTTAGATGCCAACAACTTAAAGAGTTTACCTAAAAATATTAGTGAACTAAAAAACTTAAACTATTTAAGTCTTGAAAACAATTCATTAAAATCTTTACCTGAAAGCATAGGTGAATTGATAAACTTGAAGACATTGATATTAAAAGGAAATTTAATCTCTGATAAAGAGAGAGCAAGAATTACTGCTTTGGTTCCTGAGAATTGTGAAGTAAGATTCTAGAAAATATTTACTCAAAAAAAAAGCCTGTCTAGTAGACAGGCTTTTTTTTTGTTTTGAATGCTATTATAAGATAGCGTCTAACTTTTCAGTCAATTGTGATTTTGGCACAGCACCAACTGATTTGTCTACTACTTCTCCTCCTTTGATAAATGCCACTGTAGGAATGTTTCTAACTCCGAATTTACTTGCAATACCTTGATTGTTATCAACGTCAACTTTTCCGATAATTGCTTTTCCTTCGTACTCAGTATGCATTTCTTCGATTAGTGGTCCGATCATTCTACATGGTCCACACCAAGCCGCCCAGAAATCTAAAACAACTGGTACTGTAGCGTTTCCTACGATCTCTTCATAATTTGCGTCTGTAATTTCAATTGCCATAATTATAGTTTTTTGTAATTGTATTTTATTTAATATTTAGTAGACAACATTTATTCCAAATAGGTTTTTCTGTCATGCTGTCACGAATTAGTACGGGTATACCAATGCGCACTTACAAATTTGTCAAAAATCTACCTTTATTCTGTCACTTTTTGAAAAAATCAATAAAAAGATATAAACAACAAGGGCATTTACACCTAATAACTCAGCTCCAAATGAGTAGCCCGTCTCTGCTGCGACAAAGGCTTTATGAGAGAAATAAATGAGGATTGGTACCAAAAGACATATGATCCCACCCGCCAAGTCTGGAACCTTTCTCTTCGAAATAATCCCAAACATGAAAAGTCCGAGAAGAGGCCCATAAGTGTAACCTGCAGCTTTAAACAATTCCCAAACAACATTGTCATTCTTCACATATTTAAAGATGAGTATCGTAATCAATAGCGCAATTGACATTCCTATGTGCGTTATCATTCTTAACTTTTTCTCTTTTGCCCTATATATGCTTTCAGACGTGGAGACCATTGCTTCTGAGTCAAGTAAATCATCATCTACGAATTCTATTTCTTCTTTAGCTCTCTTCTTACCGAGGTTTAAGAAATCAACCGAAAATGAAGTTGTCAATGAGGTAAGAGCTGAATCAGCACTGCTGTATGCAGCTGCGATCAATCCTAGCAGAAAGAAAATGCCTACAGCCAATCCTAGGTCAGATTGTAGAGCTATTGTCGCAAATAGCAAGTCTCCATCTCCTGCTTCATTGCTGGAGATTGCAATCCATTGTGCCATCACATCAGGATTTGCATCTATGTAGAGGAATAACAATCCTCCTAAAGAAACGAACAGCACGTTCACAAAGAATAAGACTACTGCAAACGAAAGCATATTCTTCTTCGCATCTTTTTGATCCTTACATGTCAAATTCTTCTGCATCATATCTTGATCAACCCCCGTCATACCAAGTGTAATTAAAGCACCTCCCAAAACACCTTTCCACCAGTAATTGCCAGCCATTGGATCTTCAGTTTGCCACATGGTTCCCATTCCGGCATCTGATATCTCCGAATAAATATCACCCAACGCAATGTTCAAATCATCTGAGATTAGATAAATACTTAATCCAACAGAGATCAACATAAATAAGGTCTGCAAGGTATCTGTCCAAATTATTGTCTTGATTCCGCCTTTGAAAGTATAAACCCAAATTAAAAGAATACTCATAGCAACCGTAATTTCAAAAGGAATTCCCAATGAATTGAACACAAAGCTTTGCAAGACATTTGCTACCAAGTACATTCTCAAGGCAGCACCTATCAACCTTGACAAAATGAAGAACCCTGCACCTATTTTATAGGTGATTACACCAAATCTTGTTTCTAAATAAGAGTAGATTGAAGTTAAGTTAAGTCGATAATAGAGCGGTAATAAAACGAAGGCTATCACGCCATACCCAATGATATAGCCCAAAGCCATTTGTAGGTAAGTAAATCCTGATCCTTGAATAATTCCAGGAATCGAAATGAAGGTCACTCCAGAGAGGGAAGCGCCAATCATACCAAATGCTACCAAATACCATTTTGAGTTTTTATTTCCAGTAAAAAAGGTATCGTTATCTGCCTTACGACTAGTTAAATAGGATATTAAAACAAGCACTAAGAAGTACCCTACCAATAAAGACAGTATTAGAGTTGTGCTCATAATTGTATACCTTAAGACATTCAAATATCCGCATTCAATTTCAAACATGGCTGAATTGCTAAAAAAAATATCTGATTTAGAAAAAGTAAGTGCCCAGCTTGAACCTAATGAATCCGAACGGAATCAATACGTTGAGCAAGTAAAAGATTTTACAAATGATTTCATCAATAATATTGATGAAATGGATTCTTACTTCGGTACTAAAGTGAATGCCGATAGATTGAAGATTTCTGAAGATACTATCAGTCTCGAAAAAGCTCTACAACTATATCAAGAAGAAGTAATACAAACCGGTATTGCTCCTGCTTCCGGAGGACATATAGGATATATACCCGGTGGAGGAATCTACCTCTCTGCCATTGCAGATTTCTTAGCTGATGTCTCTAATGAATATGCCGGAATGTACTATGGAGGGCCTGGTGCTGTTACAATTGAACATGAAATGATTAACTGGCTCAAGTCAGTTTTCAGATTCCCAGATTCGGCTGTAGGCAATTTAACTTCAGGTGGGTCAATCGCCAACCTAATCGCTTTAACAGCAGCAAGAGATAAGTATGAAGTTAAGAATGAGAAGATAACTTCATCTGTTTTATACTTAAGCGCTCATGTTCATCATTGCATCAATAAAGCGCTAAGAATAATTGGCTTAGAAGACGTAATTGTTAGGCAAGTAGAACTTGATACTGAATCCAAAATAATTACTTCAAAATTAGAAGAACAAATTAAAAAAGATAAAGCAGAGGGCTTGAATCCATTTTTAGTCATAGCTTCTGCTGGAACTACTGATACTGGAGCAATTGACCCTTTGAGAGCCATTGGAGAAGTTGCAAAAGAAAATAATCTTTGGTACCATGTTGATGGTGCTTATGGCGGATTTTTTATTTTAACTGAAAGAGCGAAAGATCAGTTTGATGGAATTGAATTGGCTGATTCTTTGGTTTGCGACCCACACAAAGGACTGTTCTTACCTTATGGACTCGGAGCAGTACTAGTAAAAGATAAGAAGGCATTATTTAAATCACATCACTATACTGCAAATTACATGCAGGATGCCATGCAGGAGGGTTCACCTTTAAACCCGGCAGATGTATCCCCTGAACTAACCAAACACTTTAGAGGTCTGAGAATGTGGCTGCCTTTGCAAATTCATGGCATAAAGCCTTTTATAGCTTGCCTTGAAGAAAAACTCTATCTCACTGATTACTTTAGAGCTGAACTTATCAAAAGGGGATTTGAAGTTGGACCCGAACCTGATTTATCTGTGAGCTATTTTTGGTATCCGTCAGGAGGAGATGAAAATGCCTTCAACAAAAGGTTAATGGAAGAGATTCATAAAGATGGAAGAATCTTTTTAAGCTCTACGAAAGTATCTGGCCGTGAAGTGATTAGAATAGCTATACTATCTTTCAGAACAAAGAAACATACAATTGATACCTGTTTAGAAATGATTGACAGATGTCTTTTGAAGGCTAAAGCCTAACATTTTCGACATGACAAATGATTTCGTTTTTCTTACGTCCTGGCTTCACCGGACTGTTCGTTTTTCGATTAGAGACCTGACGGTAAGTGTGCAGGCTTCAAATGTTTGGCAGTGATTAATTAGGAATGTCTTCTGGATATTTCACACTTGAAATGGAAACTCGTACAAACCCTCCTAATTGATTAATCAAGAAGTTTAAAGTTTGGTTTCTTTTCATCTACACTTCGACAAGCTCAGTGTGACAAAATCTATTCTTTTGATTAAAATTTGGTCCACAGACAATCAAATAATCAGGAATTCGAATTATCAGATAATCAAGCTACTCTCCGTAATACTTTCGAATAGTTTCCTCAGCCAATTTATTTTGTGGCGTGAAGTCAGTATCACCTCTTCCGCCCGCATGTTCATGGTTATGATACCATTTCCACACAAAACCACCTTTGAACCAAGGTTTCTTCCATATGGTTTGAAAGAATGACTTAAAAGCTATGTCTTGAATCTTTTCAGAGAACTTGCCATCATCCTTATGCTCCCAAGGTGAAATTGTTCCTTTACTCGTACTTTTGAATCCAAACTCAGTAAATACGATTTTCTTCTTTTTTGAACTTGAATATTGTTCGATTATCGGCATGATCGTTTTCCATGACTTTACCAACTCGGAAATCTTCGGATTCTCCGCTAAACTTAAAGGGAAATAAGAATCAATTCCAATGTAATCTAAGTCATTCCAAAAAGGAACTTTCTGATAATCATCCCAATTCGCAGCATAGATAAGTTTCCCTTTGTATTTGGCTCTAATATCCTTGATTAAACTCTTCCAAAACTGTGGTCTTGCTTCTACAAATCTGCCCCATTCTGTCCCTATAGAGAACATTTCAACTTTCTCAGTGACTGCAAGGTCTACAAAGGTCATAATATAACCTTTATAACTTTTCTCAAACATTTCCCAATCGGATTCTGTCTCGCATTTATATATACCTGTGTATGTGCTGTGACCAATCCAGATATGTGGCTTCAACATCACCTTTAACCCTTCAGATTTTGCCATTTTTATACAATCTCTTATCGATTCGGGACGCTCTCCGACCCATTGAAATTTTGAGTCGTACATCACTTCGTGATCTTTCAAAAAAGCATAAGGAACAATTGATATCCAATTGGCATTAATTTTAGTAATTGGCTTAATATCTCCTGCTGAAGTGGCTTTATTGGCCATTGAGAATGAAATCCCTTTGAATAAGATGTTGTCCCCCGCGAAACTGACTGTAGCTAAAGAGCAAAGAATGATTAATAATAACTTCATTAGTTTGTTGTAAATTCTTTCGTAGCTGCAACATTCACCCAATTATCATCACTCACTGCCATTAGGGTGAAGGTGTAATGCTCTCCATTATCAAGGAAAGGAATTGGGAATTCTTTAATGTTGATTACCACATTAGTTAAGTCATAAAAGTTAAAGAACTTATTTATCGTATACGTCCCTGAAACTAAATTACCATGCTTATCTGCAATGACCTGGAAGTAAATCACATT
>JBLFXO010000211.1:0-6544 GCA_047609865.1 Arenicella sp. | reverse complement strand
GTAGGTTGTCTGACTTAGTAACTTTTAAATGAAAATTAATGAACCAGATTTAATTTGAATTTCATTTTTTGACAATTGATACCAGTATTTGCCACTTGAAAGAATAGATTTTGATATAATGAGTTTGTTTGTCTCAGATTGAATAATACCCACAATTTCCCCATTGAGGTCGAAGATTTTAAGTTCGTGAATATCTCCCGTATTGTGAGCTAACTCAAAGGTCATTTCGTCCTGAGAGGGGTTTGGGTAAGGGCTGAGATTAATTATCTTTATTACAAGAGGCTCTGGGGGTGCAATGGTAACTGTGTCTTTTGGAATGAATTCCCAAAGATCATTGTGATTAGTTCCATTTGTGCCAGCCCCGAAATAGAACCGTTCTCCAATTTGGAAATGAGCAAAATAGCGTCTTCCTGTTCCCGGAAAATCATCAAGCCTAGTCCATAAACCAGTTCCAAAGTCATATTTCCAGCATACATTTCCTACACCAAAGGAATCTGACGATCCTAAAGCAAAATAGGCGAAGCCATTAAGTTCTGAGCCAACAAGATGAGCAAGGTTTACGGTGTCAGGGAAGTAAGATATTAGTGAGAATGAAGAGTCTTCAAAATTGAGTTCGTGCATTGCGAAGTCCTCTCCTGGAACTTTGCCCATGCAAATTATCCTTTCATTGAAATTGAAAGAATCATAGGTGAATAGGCTACTATTGGTTGAGAAATTGTCCCAGACTTGGTTCTTCATGTCAAAAGTTGCTACTTCATTAGAAAGATTAAAGAAATAGGCCATGCTATCAATCTGTGCTAGCGGCGCGTAACCTAAAGAAGTTGGAGTCAAGCCTAAATCAGTGAATGTGTTTGCAATTGGGTCAAACTTGAAGCATTGATCATTGATAATGAATGCCTTTGATTCATATCCCAAAGCACTCGCGTATGCAGTGAAAACTCCAGGGTAATCAGCTTTTTGTGTCCAAGAATTTGATGCGGGGTCGAATTCCCATATATCATGAAAGTCTGCGATTCCAGGTCCTGAATTGATTTGACCCAATCCAATGTAGCCCTTGTTTCCAATGGAGAAGCCAACGGCACCATGCCGTCCTGAGGCACCGAAACTCGCTTTCTGAACCCATACCTCATCTTTTTTTGTGAATCCAAAATTCGGTAAGAATAAGGAGATTAACACAATGGCGAATGTTGACTTGAGTTTCACTGGTTTACAATTTCGTCATTAATTATGAATGAACCTATCAAAGCATTAGTTATATCCTCAACTACATGATTAAATGATTAAAATTGAAAAAGATGACTTTATATTACTCTTGTTGCCTGTGTTTTGATGAATTCTTTCGATCGAGTTCTGATTATATTAGCTCAAGAGAAATGCCAATTCTAACATTTATCGTACTTTTGCCGACAATTCAATTAAAAAATTATGAGTGTAAGAAATCTAGAGCCTAACGTTATTTGGAACCATTTTGAAGATTTAAATGCAGTTCCTCGTCCTTCAAAAAAAGAAGAGAGAGTTAGGCAGTTTATGATAGATTTTGGAAAGTCATTAGAGCTTGCAGTCACAGAAGATGCTATTGGTAATGTTATTATCAAAAAAGGAGCAACTGAAGGTATGGGAGATAGGGAAACTGTGATTTTACAAAGCCATATAGACATGGTGCATCAAAAAAATTCTGATACTGAATTTGATTTTGACACACAAGGAATTGAATCATTTATTGATGGTGATTGGGTTAAGGCGAAAGGTACCACCTTAGGAGCTGATAACGGAATGGGAGCAGCTGCCGCTATGAGTTTGTTATCATCAACAGATGTGAAGCATCCAGCAATTGAGGCACTTTTTACTATAGATGAGGAAACAGGAATGACTGGGGCTAAAGAGCTTGATGGTTCATTATTGTCTGGTAAAATTCTTTTGAACTTAGATACTGAGGATGATGACGAGTTTTCAGTTGGATGTGCCGGAGGGGTCGATACCAATACATCTCTTTCTTATTCTCAAGAAGAAATAGGGATGGATTATGTAGTTTACGATATTGAATTGAAAGGCTTAAAAGGCGGGCATTCTGGGATGGACATCAATAGTGGAAGAGCGAATGCTAATCTTATCATGAATAGAATCATTTATGCACTAACACAGGTATCAGATGTCAGAATCGTGAGTTTGGAAGGTGGAAGTTTAAGAAACGCAATTCCGAGAGAGAGTTTTGGTCAATTGGCGATTACTTCGGCCGACCTTCAGAATGTTAATAATGCATTTAACGAAATTACAAAAGAGATAAATATAGAATTCAGTGAGATTGAACCAAACATGCAAGCAACCTTGGTTAATTCAAGTGAAGTTGCTGGTAAGATGATTTCTAAAGCTGACCAAAGTAACGTTATAAGTGCGATTTATGCTACACCAAATGGTGTTTGGAAGATGAGCGATAAAATTGAAGGACTTGTAGAAACTTCCAGTTCATTGGCGAAGATCATAATTAAAGATGGAGAGTTTATTTCTCAATCATTACAAAGAAGTATGTCAGAGTCTGGTAAAAATGACGTGGCTAACGCTTTAAGATTACATTATGAAAATGCTGGAGCTTCAGTTGTTCAAGGAGGAGATTACCCTGGATGGGAACCAAATCCAAATTCTAGAATTCTTGAAGTACTTAAAAAGAATTACATAGAAATGTTTAATGAACAACCTAAGGTGGCTGCTTGCCATGCAGGACTTGAGTGCGGAATATTAGGTAAGCATTTGCCAGATTGCGATATGATTTCTTTTGGTCCTACGATCAGACATCCACATTCTCCAGATGAAAAAGTGAATATCAAATCAGTTCAAAAATTCTGGAAATTCTTCTTAAAAGTAATCGAAGAGACTCCAAGTAAAAACTAGACTTGAAAGCGGTTTTTCTTATATCTATATTGATGATTTCACTTGCTTCTTGCAAGCAAGATTTTGTTCATGAACGATATTTGAAAAACGATTCATCAGACACGATAACCGTAATTAATCCTGATTTTGACACCACGTTTACTGCGTTGCCAGGCTCATCTGTGATGTTTTATGGATTTGAAGTACTTGATCAGGAGCAAACAAACGAAGATTGTAAATGGTTAGGTGATTCTCTTTATATCACTAATCAAGATGATTCTTTGTGTACGCGATCTCCTAAGATTGAAGACAATTGGATCTTTACAATAGGGGGGACAGAGAAAGAAAGAATTCAAACTTGCATTTTTGTAGTAAGAGATTCTGATTTCGATTAGGGTCTTTTCAGTGCTTTACCCAAAGGGTCTGGATGAACTTCATTATGATCAATCATCCACCTGAGTGTTTCGAGAATCTGTTCTCTGTTTTCATCAGGAAATTGTCCAATCAATTCAACAATCTCTATGCTGTCATTTGATTTAAAGTAACCTTTTAAGTAGTCTCTGATAAGTCCTTTTAAATCAGTATTTTTGGCCTTTTCAGACTCAAGACAGTTGCTGCATTTTTGACAGGCCTTGACTTCTTCTTCGCCAAAATATTTCAAGAGTTTTTGAGTGGTACAATTACCCGATTTTAGAAAATCAATTACCGCATCTAATTTCAGGTGTGCTACGTTCTTTCTTTTATGATAAAGTTCTGCTGGGATAGAGAGGTTGTTGTCAGCTAAACGTTCTGTGACATAGGTGATATGAGTTCCTTTTACTGACGGATAATACTCTATGATCTCTTGATCGCTAAGGAATTTTAACCTTTCATTAATCACTTTCAATGACAGGCTCAGTTCTTTAGCCATTTTCTTTTCATTAACTATGACTAAGTTGTCGAATACGCCCATTTGAGTTCTTACAATGAATTGAACAATCTTGTTGGTGTCTTTCGATTTCACCTGATAGTTGTAAAGGGCTGTTCGATCAGCTAATATTTTCAGTTTCGAAGGAATCTGGAAGTTTTCCGAAAGCACTATAAATCCTGACATTTCTAGAAATTTCAACGCATTGAAAGTCGAGATCAATTCAAAATTATATCTATCGCAGAATTCGAGCATATCAATTGCGAATTGCTCTTCTTTCCCTGACCCAATGGCCAATTGAAAGAAGTTCCCCATTGCATTATAGACTCGTTTAATAAAGGCTATTTCTGTAAATTTTAGATTGACCTGATCTTTTAATTTTTGGATGTCTACTTTTTCATAAAAAAGAAAAGCTTCCGCATTTTTACCATCTCTTCCTGCCCTTCCTGCTTCTTGAAAATAGGCTTCAAGACTTTGTGGAATCGAATAATGGAGTACGAAGCGAACATTTGGTTTATCGATTCCCATCCCAAAAGCATTGGTACACACAATCACAGATGAATTAGAATTCATCCAGGCCTGCTGTTTTTTCTTGCGATTTTCATGTTCTAAACCTCCATGATAGAAATCTGCATTTATGCCTTGATTGACAAGGAATTGGCATACAAATTTCACTTCTTTGCGGGTGTTGCAATAAATAATACCTGAATTTGATTGAGCTAAAATGTATTCGTGAATACGATTCAACTTATTATCACATTCCATCACATTATAGCTCAGGTTGGATCTCTTAAAAGATGATTGAATTAGTAAAGGTGTTTTAAATTCTAGCTGATCCTGAATATCTAAAACAACATCAGGAGTCGCGGTGGCAGTGAATGCGGCAATGGTGATGTCTTTTTTAACTTCTCTTAATTTTGCGATATCTCTATAAGAAGGCCTGAAATCAAACCCCCATTCTGATATGCAATGTGCCTCATCTACTGCTATGAAAGAAACGTTCATCTTCTCTAAACGACTCAGAAATAATCTCGTTTTAATTCTTTCAGGTGAAACATAGAGGAATTTGAAATCACCATAAACACAATTGTCCAACAAGATATCGATTTGCCTAGGTCTCATACCTGAATTGATCGCGATTGCCTTAATTCCCTTGGCCTTGAGTTGTGAGACTTGATCTTCCATTAATGCTATCAATGGCGAAATAACAATACAGATTCCTTCAGACATCAAGGCGGGAATTTGATAGCAAATTGACTTGCCTCCACCTGTTGGTAGAAGTGCTAGAATATCTTCTCCAGAAATTATTTTTTCTATAATCTCCTCTTGGTTCGGTCTGAAAGTGTCATGATTCCAGTATTTCGATAATATTTCTTTAGAATTATTCAATGCAATTTTTAAGAAGGATGGGCGTCTAATATTAAAAGTAAAAGTAATAAGAAAGTCAATAAGAGAGCCCATTTGTCAAGATGTGAATAAGTCCTTCTTGATAAAAGTGTATTAAATAACTATCTTCGCGACACCAAAAGAGGCATTATCAATGGATACTACTATAAACAACATTCAAATTACCAAGACTGTAAAATCAAGATTATCTGAAGTTGATTTCGATAATTTACCATTCGGAAAGATCTTTTCAGATCACATGTTTGAAATCGATTATGCGGATGGTAAGTGGGGAACACCAACGATTGTTCCTTTTAAAAATCTTGAATTGCATCCTGCGACTTCTGCCTTGCATTATGGTCAGGCAATCTTTGAAGGATTGAAGGCCCAAAAAGGGGTGGATGGTGACATACTTGTTTTTAGACCAGATATGAATGCCAAAAGATTCAATGAATCTGCTGACAGAATGTGTATGGCTGAGATCCCAGAAACATTGTTTCTGGAAGGCCTAAGAACACTATTGGATGTAGACAAGGAATGGGTTCCTTCAAATGAAGGACAATCATTGTATATCAGGCCCTTTATGATTGCAACAGATGATTATGTTGGAATTAGGCCTTCTGAGAAATACAAGTTTGTAATTATTACAAGTCCTGTAGGAGCTTACTATTCTGACCCTGTTAAAGTGAAAATTGAAACATATTATACAAGAGCTGCTGAAGGTGGAGTGGGAAGAGCGAAAGCTGCCGGAAACTATGCTAGTTCTTTATATCCGGCTAAGTTAGCTGCTGAAGAAGGCTTTAGACAATTAATTTGGACTGATGCTAAGACTCATACAATAATTGAAGAAGCGGGAACAATGAATGTTGTTTTTGTAATCAATGATGTCATTATAACACCAGACGAATCGAAGGATACCATATTAAAAGGGATCACTAAACGCAGCGTTGTTGAGATAGCTCAAGATTGGGGATACAAAGTAGAAGAAAGACAAGTAACTGTAGTTGAAATTATGGATGCTATTAAGAACGGAACACTTCAAGATGCCTTTGGTGCTGGAACTGCCGCGACAATCGCTCCAATTTCTCACATTGGGTTTGAAGGAACAACTTATGAATTACCTGCAGTTGAGAACAGAGAGTTTTCTAATAGGGTAAAGACATACGTTACCAATTATAAAAAAGGAATTGAAGCTGATAAATTCAATTGGCTCATGAAAATCTAATTTGATTTAATAAAGACAATCCGAAAAAGGGAGTTTCAATTGAGATTCCCTTTTTTTATATCATGACGGAACATAAAACATACGGTTTAGTTGGTAAATCTTTGAAGCACTCGTTTTCTCAATCTTACTTTGAGAAAAAATTTGAATCAATTGGATTCAAC
>JBLFXO010000210.1:0-6596 GCA_047609865.1 Arenicella sp. | reverse complement strand
CGGCTGGTTTCTTAGCAGCAGCTTTCTTAGCTGGTGCTTTTTTCGCAGCTTTATCAGCTACTACTTCTTTTTTTTCGTCTGCCATGATTAAGGCTTAACTTTGTATCTTGCCTCCAGTAGTTGCAAGAGATGTGTATAAATTTTCGACTCTGGAAAATCGACCGTTCCTCTTGGAATCGGACGGCAAAGATAGGGTTTCCTTCAGATACACGCAAATTTCTACCCTTTTTTATACATTTAATTTAGACCCTCTCTTAATGTTATCAAATTAATGACGTTCAAATAGTTCTGAAAAATTATGATCCTTCACAAACTTTCGTAATTTTTTAGTTAATTTTACGCCTCAATTTAGAATCAAATTCAAATCAATGAAAGACGTATATATAATATCTGCTGTTAGAACTCCAATGGGAAGTTTTGGTGGTGTTTTATCAACTGTCGCCGCTCCTCAACTAGGTGCTGCTGCTATTAAAGGAGCTTTAGACAAAGCTGGATTATCTGCTGATGTTGTAGATGAAGTGTTTATGGGAAATGTTCTTCAAGCAGGTTTAGGTCAAGCTCCGGCAAGACAAGCCGCTATGTTTGCAGGTATCAGCAATACAGTTCCGGCAACGACAGTTAATAAAGTTTGTGCTTCAGGTATGAAGTCAATTTCTTTAGGTGCACAATCAATTATTGCGGGAGACAATGATATCGTAATTGTTGGTGGAATGGAAAACATGTCTTCAGTTCCTCATTACATGAACGCGAGAAACGCGACTAAATTAGGTGATATTCAGATGAAAGATGGATTAGTCCTTGATGGACTAACAGACGTTTACAACAAAGTTCATATGGGAGTTTGTGCTGAAAAATGCGCAACTGAAAAAGGAATCTCAAGAGAAGAACAAGATGCTTTTGCTATTGAATCATATAATAGATCTGCTGCTGCTTGGGCGGCTGGAAAATTCACTGATGAAGTTGTTCCTGTTGAAGTTCCACAAAGAAGAGGAGATGCGTTAATTGTAAGTGAAGATGAAGAATACAAGAATGTGAAAATGGAGAAAATTCCAACTTTACGTCCTGTATTTGATAAAGAAGGTACAGTGACAGCTGCAAATGCTTCTTCACTAAATGATGGTGCTTCGGCATTGATCATTGCTTCGGCAGAAGCTGTTGAAAAACACGGTCTAAAACCAATTGCTAAAATTATAGGATATGCAGACGCAGCTCATGAACCTGAATGGTTCACTATGGCGCCTTCTAAAGCGATTCCTAAAGCATTGAAAAAAGCAGGTAAAGAAATATCTGACATTGATTACTGGGAATTAAATCAAGCATTTTCAGTTGTTGGATTAGCCAACACTAAAGAATTAGGATTAGATCCTTCTAAAGTTGACGTGAATGGTGGAGCGGTTTCATTAGGACACCCACTTGGAAATTCAGGATCAAGAATCATTGTGACATTGATTAATGTCCTCAAACAAAACGGTGGCAAACTAGGAGCTGCTGGCATTTGTAATGGAGGTGGTGGAGCGTCTGCTATGGTAATTGAAAACATTTAAAAACCAATTATATTTATTGAGTGAGACCGATTTACAAAGTGAATCGGTCTTTTCTTTTTCATAAAAATTCACTTTGTTCCTTTCATCACCCAACCATACTGAAAACTAAATCGTTATCTTTGTATATCTAATAAACCTTGAATCATGTTTAAAAAGCTCTCAATCTTAACTCTTCTTTTAGCAAGCACAATATCCTTTGGGCAAAGTGCACCAACTCTCTACTCAGTGGAGTATGATACTCTTTGCAACAATGACATTGACAAAATTTTCATTACAATCACCATTGAAGATTTAGATATGGATAGTACTTACATTTCAAATGTAGTTTTGAACAACCTTGTCCTTGATGGCAATTCTCCAGGAACAGTGGTTTCACCCCCTACTTGGACAGGGACTGAAACATTAAGAGAATTCACTGTTACAGGGACTCCAAACTTTAATTCTTCTGGGCTTTTTATGGCAGACGTTACATTTGAAGTGACTGGAGCTATTGGTGTAGAAGGACCCCCAGTCAATATAAATTTAACGGATATTCCAGTTTATGGAGAATATATTCCGGATCTCACGACACAGCTTCCTTATTTTTGTTCAAATGACTTACCACTTGACTTAGGTACTTTTGAAGTTAACTCCGGTGGATTCTTTTCTTGGGCTAATGGCGGTGGGAATGTAGTTGAATCAAATACATTTGATCCTGTGCAAGGACATGTTCAATCAGTTGAAGACTTTGGAGAGTACTACATTTATTACGAGAACTCTAACTCGGCCGGTTGTTCAGGATCAACTAGCATGTACGTTACTTACAATGATCCAGCAGAAGCTTCAATGGCAATTACTCCTTCTTCTTGTGAAAATGCAGATGGTCAGGTTGACGCAAACATTTTCAATGGTTTAGCTCCATATGATGTTTATTGGACGACAGGGTTTTCAGAGCAAGTAAGTTCTATTAGTTCTATTAGTAATTTATCATCAGGCGTTTATTATTTGAATATTGAAGATGATAATGGATGTAAAAGTGTAATAAATGCAAATGTAGCCGACTCAGACCTTTCAATTACTGCCGCTGTGTTGCCTCAACTATGCCAGGGAGCAACAGGAAGTGTAGATCTTTCAGTTTCAAGTTCAGGTACAGTGACAAGTGTATATTGGTCAAATGGACAAACAACAACCTTAATGAATGCGCCAGCAGGTGAATATTCTGTTCAAGTTCATACCGATAACAATTGTAACTTCTTTGGGACATACGTTGTTCCTGATTCATCATTAGGATTTAGTATTGACAGTTACTGGAACAATAGTCAATGCTTCACGACTCCTGGCGGATCAATTGCGATTACTACTTTCGGTGGGTCTGGAGTAGGAACTTACAACTGGGATTGGCAAAAAAATTCATCTACAATTTCTACATCAGAAGATTTATTTGGAATTGATGGTGGAATCTATGAATGTACCCTAAGTGATGGAAATGGATGTTCATTAGTATGGGATAAAACGATTCTGAATAATTCAAATGTTTATTTATGGGCGGATGAAGTTGTAAAATCAACTTGCGGAAATTCAGATGGAGAAATTGACGTTTTTATTGATACTTTCGGTGATGTGCCCGCTACCTATGAATGGGACAACGGGACAACTACTGAAGATTTAATTGGGGTTGGTTCTGGTACATATACTTTAACTTATACTGATCAAGCTGGTTGCGAGAATTACTTAACTGTTGAAATCATTGATGAATTACCTTATCAACCCTCAATTTGTCTTTTAACCGTTGATTTATCGCTCACTTACAATCAAATAGTTTGGGAAAAAGTGCCGGGAGAGCCAATTGACGTTTTTAATATTTATCGAGAGACTGCTAGTTACGGTGAATTTGAATTAGTGAATACTAGGGACTTTTCACTGGAATCATTCTTTATGGATAACTCGGCTTCACCGATTGACAGATCTTGGAGATATGCGGTTACAACGGTTGATGCTTGTGGTAATGAAAGTAATAAGTCTTTCATACACAAAACGATCCACACTGTGGCAAACACTTTGAACAGTGTAGATTACACTATTACTTGGGATGACTACGAAGGGATATCCTATTCAGAAGTTGAGTTATTTAGATTTGACAATACTAATGGTTGGACATCTGTGGGTATTTATCCTGCTGGAACCAATTCAGCTCCTGACACACCTCCAGTACTTTCTGGATTAGATTATTATGTATCATTTATTTTAACTGATGGTTGTACTTCTACCAAAGCAACTGACTACAACTCTTCTAGATCAAACAAGGCCGATAGTGCTTTCGATCCAGGAGGGTCTACAGTTTCAATTAAAGACAATAAATTTGGATTGATCAACATCTATCCTAATCCAACTTCATCAATAGTTAACATTTTCATTGAAGAGTATGACATGTATGAAGTGATTGAGTTGAGAGATATGAATGGAAGAATCTTAAGTCAAAAATCAATTTCAAATCAAAACGAAATGATTGATTTAACTGATTACGCTTCTGGAGTTTATTTCATCTCAATTATTTCAGGAGATGAATCACATCAACAGAAAATTGTAAAAAAATAAATCATTAAGATTATACAAGACTAGAGGCCTTCACGTTGTGGGGGCCTTTTTTATTTAATCGCAGATACGATTCTATCTTTCCCTTGAAGGTCTTTAAGAATATTGACATCTTGGTAAGCTTGAACTTCTAGCATTTCTTTAACTTTATTTCCAAAATCTTCATGGATTTCAAAGTATAAACGCCCGTTTTCTGCCAAGGCATCTCTTGACAATTCGGCAATCCTTTTATAAAATTTGAGGGGATCATTATCTGGAACGAAAAGCGCCAGTCCGGGCTCAAAAGAAAGAACGCTTTCTTGCATTTCAGTTTTATCAGACTCTAATACATATGGCGGATTACTGACTATCACATCAAATTGACCTACAATGGAATCCTCTAAAACATTTGATTCTATGAAGTTTACATCAGCCTCTAGATTTTCTGCATTTCTCTTTGCGGTTACCAAAGCTTCTGAAGAAATATCTATGGCCGAAATTTCATATGACGGATTTCTCAATTTTAAGCAGATCGGAATACATCCAGATCCCGTCCCTATATCCAACAAGCTTATTTCACCTTCATGATTTTTTAAAATCAAATCTACTAGCTCTTCAGTTTCGGGTCTTGGAATTAGAACTTCGGTATTGACTTCAAAGTCATATCCATAAAAATGAGCTGTGCCTAAAATATGTTGAATAGGTTCGTTAAGTTGAAGTCTTTTGTAAACATCCCTTATTCGAAGAAGTTCTGACTCAGAGAATCTTTGCTCATTCAAAATCATATCGGTCTTTGACAGTCCAAACAATTTATCCAATATCATTTCAGCAAAAATGGAAATCTCTCTTTCAGAATACTGTCCCTTCAGTTTATCCTGCAGGTAGGTTCTAACGCCTTTAATTGAATTGTCAGCAAACATTACATTTCTCTAATAAAGATGTCTGTACGTCTGTTTTGAGCTCTATTGGCGTCAGTATCATTCGGCACCTTAGGCTGGCTCTGACCAAAACCCTCAGATTTTAGTCTGTCACCATCAATTCCTTTTGAGATAATATATGCCATCACACCTTTTGCTCTATTTAGACTCAATGTTTTATTTTCTCCTGGATTACCTTTATTATCGGTATGTCCTTGAATACTCACTTTCACGGTCGGATTACTTTTTAAGAACTTCACGAATTGATCTAGCACAAACTTACCATCAGAATCTAAAGTATATGATTTGGTGTTATAGAGAATATTGTCCATAGTAAAAGACTCTCCTACTTTGATTTCTTCTATCTCCATTTCAACATCCTCAATAAAAGTTTCCTTTTTTTCTATTGTGGTTTTAATTTCTTCAGCTTTAATCAATTTGGTATCAAAGGAAGCGCCGTCCTTTTTCATCACAATCATAACATCTTCTTCTTCATCTTCTTTTAACTTCACGATTGCTGCAAACTTACCATCATCTCCATTGACATTAACTTCAAAGCTTTTACCTGAGTCTTTGTAAGCGATTTCCACTTTAGCATCTTTAACGGGTTCCCCTTTATCATCCTTCACTTCTCCTTTAACAAATAATACTTTTTGAGGTCTCGCATCTTTGTACAATTCAAAATTATAGATATCGAAAGTTCCTCCTTTGGCTGCGGTTGTAAAGTAAGCTAAATGTCCATCAGTCGAAACTACCATTCCAACCTCATTTCCTGCAGTGTTAATAGGGAATCCTAAGTTTTTAGGATCTTTCCATTTACCATCATCACCTAAACGGGTATAGAAAACATCTGTTCCTCCAGCTCCCAATCTTTCGGGAGAGCATTCTGAAACAAAGTACATAGTCTCACTATCTTGATGAATAAAAGGTGCTTTATCATGTCCTTCAGAATTTATCCGACCCGGAACAGGTTTAGCCTGACTCCACTTACCATCCTTTCCTCTTTTAGAGAAATAAATATCAGTTAACTGTGAACCATCTCTCCACGTTGCAAAATACAAGGTATGACCATCTGCTGACAAAGCAGGTTGAGCTTCCCAGCCATCTTTGGTGTTGATTTCAGGTCCTAATTTCTTTAATGGAGACCATTTAAATCGCTCTCTGCTTTCAACTTCAGCATCTATCTTCTCAAACTTTGTGACATAGATATCGCAGTTCGCATGGTTTTGATAATCCACTTCTTCACATGCACAAATAAACATTTCCTTATTATCCAAAGACATAGAAACACCGCCGTAATTATTGTGCTGAGGTGTATTGAAGGGTGCTCTTAATGCTGTACCACCATCAAAATCAGATTTCGTGTTAGGTCTTACACTCATAGTGAAGGCCTCTATTACTGCGGACATGACTCCTCCATCAGCTACTTTTCCTTTTCTGGTATAAAAAATCAAATCATTATCAGGCGAGATCATTGGCAAGTATTCTTGCTTATCAGAAGTAGAAACATTTAAAACCTTTGTTGGCTCATAAGGAACAGTGTTGGCATAAAACTTTTCAAAGAATTCGATTTCAGGTAAGAGAT